>CAYGPY010000065.1:0-12027 GCA_964351765.1 uncultured Vampirovibrionales bacterium | reverse complement strand
ACACCTTCCAAGTAGCCCTGAGTACTTAAACTTGATGGCACGTTTGGACCGTGATCCAGAGACCGCTAACTTGCGTAAACAAATCGTGAACCTTGAAGGTGAAAAAGCGGAATGGTCTTCTAAGATCACCACGTCTCACCCAAAAATGAAGGCTTACAATGAAGAACTCGCTAAGTTGAAAGATTTATTGAACACACGCTTGGCTGTGTTTGGTGAAACATTCAAAGGTAAGTTACCTAATGCGGGTAACCTTGAAACAGCTAGTAGCCTTGACTTCACGATTGCTAACGACATTATTAACAACCAAATCAAGCTGCAAAGCTTACAAGCTCAACGTGCTGTGGTGGACCGCAGTATGGCTGAAATTGGTCAGCACCTCACCAATATTCCTGAAAAACAATTGGAATATGCTGAGCTTAAAGTTCGCTTTGACATTGCTCAAGAACGTGTGAAGTTACTTCAAAAACGTTTGGACGAAGCAAGCTTGATGGAAGAAGTATCGTCTCAGTTCACCACCATCGATGTATTGAAAGAGCCTCAGACACCAGGAGCACCTGTGCGTCCTAACTTCTCTAAGAACATTGTTGCAGCGTGTTTGCTGGGTATGTGCTTCTCCTTGTTTGCTGTATTCGTTCGCTCGGCTATGGACAACACCTTACGCTGGTCCTTCCAGTTAAATGGTATTCTTCGTAATCCTGATAAAGATGATGAAGTTGATACTGTTGTGTTTGATATGCCAGCTGCGCCAACCAAACGTCAGTTTGACGGGATGCTGGAACGCACGAACTTCTCAGTCCCAGAGCATTACAAGCGCGTTATTATTCACCTTGAGAACCTTGCCAAACGTGACAATGTAAAACGTATTGGTGTGGTCCCTGTGAGTGACGATGCTGAAAGTAACACAATGACTGTGGCTTTGAGCTTGTACCTAACAGAACTAAGCAACAAAATGGTTCTGATTGATACTGACTTCAGTCGTTATTCAGCCACACAATTGATTGCTAACAACATTCCTGGCATTGCCAAAGGACCAGGTTTAACCGAGTACCTTGAAGGCGATACGGAAGACTTCGTTGATGTGATTTACCCTCTTGGTAAAACGGTTTACGGCAGTTTCATTCCTTCAGGTAATGGCTCTAGTGATGGTTTCCAGTTCTCTAACAAGAATCTGGGTCAGCTTGAGAGCGTGTTGTCACCAAACTACAACTTCGTTATGTATGCAATGCCAGCGGTTGAGAAATCATTCGACGCGATTGCTGTAAGCCGCTCCCTTGACGGTGTTCTACTTACGGTAAAGCCGGGTCAAACCTCAATTGATCAAGTTGCCAACACCATTCATGAATTGCGCTCCGTAGGATGCCGCATTCTGGGTGTCCTGTTTGAAGGCGCTTCATAAGCCCTCTGCATTCAATCTGAAATTAAAAAACACCTTGGTTGTAATGACCAAGGTGTTTTTTGTTTACATCTCACTCAAAATTAATAGTTCAGCAGAGATATTCCCTTGACCACCTAGTAATAATATTTTTTTATCCGGCAACTCAAAAGACAAAGGCTTTACCATGCTACCTTTACCCAAGTTTGATAGTTTATTCTCATCATATTGATATAGTATTAAGTCTGCATAAGTAGCAGACCATCCTGATTGCTGACCACCAGTAAATAACACATCTCCATTACTAAGTGAAACAGCATTTCCATGCATGTTAGGCTCAATGTTCGCAATCAACTCAGTAGTTCCTTCATCAATATTTACTAAAGAATAATAACTACCTGTAGATACGAGAAGACGACCGTTTGGTAAGGGTTTAACGTTTATAGGTGTTTGTCCTCCAAATGTTCCATTATGAGGAAGCTTCTCAAAAATTTCTTTTTCGACATCAAATCTATAAATGTCTGATGTTTTTTTTGTCTTCTCCCAAAAGAAAACATTGCCATCGGGAAGTAAAACTGCTTTTTGAAGCCTTCCCGAAAATGGGGACTCTATCTCGGTAAAATTATTGGTTTTAGGATCAAATAACTCTATAGGCAATGCAAGCTCATCTGGAGAAGAATCAAATCCACCAGCCACAAGAACTCTGCCATCATTTAAAAGAATGGCTTGGTGTGTCCTAACTCTGACTCTATTAAGGTCAGGTCCTTGCAGAAATTCATTAGTATTAAAATCATAAAAAAAAGTTTTCTTGGTTGATACAGGTGACTTACCATTAAATATATAGCCACCAATAAACATAACTCTACCCCCCTCAATAGAGACTATTTCGGTGCCTAAAGGCCCCACAGGGGAATCGGGAAGAACTATAAACTCAGATTTTTTCCAGTCATACATTTCACAGGCATAATCATTCTTAACTTGTTCGGTATCAACCCAGCGCCCTCCACAAGTTAGTATGTTTCCATTGCTCAGCTGAGCTGATTTAGGGTGGCGACGCGGAAAATTCATTTGCCCAGTTTTTTCAAGTTTAATCAGGCTTTTTCTATTTATATTTAGGCTAGAACCCGATACCATAAAAAACACCCCTGCCAAGAGGGCTACACTCAAGCCAATGAGACCCAATTTCCACATTACCGAATTCCGTTTTTGTTCCACCATCAAATAAGCCCCGTTAAATTTAAGTAAGTTCCTCAATGAAACATCTCTATCCTGAAAATACATGACAATGTTAGCAAGAAAATTAATTAACTCAACAGTCATCGTCTTTGTATATTTAGGAGGCACATACTTAAAGGGCTTCTCTAGTAGATAGAGAAGCCCTTTAGAAGGTTGTTTTACTTAGTTCTAACTTAACAACTACTCTGAAGTGGTTCGGAACTCGAGACAGCCACCCCCTGCATCACGACGTACACATGTTTGTGTCGTTGTTGGCAGGTTGAATCGGATAAGGTTGTTAAAGAAGGGCAGTAAGGCTGCTGCTGTGGCCTGTGGAAGTAGTTTTTGACCAGTCTGCAACCATTTCTTTTTGGTCGATTCTGGAACGAGTACTAAGTCACCAGGAAGCAACTGTGCTCGTTCACCAAAATCCTGTTTGTTCATAAGCACTTTGTCATCCAAGTCGATTTTTAAACGGAAAACTTGTCCTGCCGAGTTGCTACGTAAAATGTAGACTTCTTTTTGCTTGGCCACACTAGTAAAGTCACCGGCTTCGGCAATAGCCTTAAAGATGCTTTCACCGGGTTTAATGTTGTAGTTGCCGGGCTTGTTAACGGCACCCACCACGTTCACTTCAAATTCGCTTTCGGTTAGGTTGGAACGGAAAAAGTCTTTCCATTCGGCATCCATAACCAACTGCTCTTTTGGAATGCGGTTAATTTTAACGATATCTTGGTCACGAAGCGGCATATCTTGAATGATGTTACCGTTCTTAAATAGATCCATCAAGTTCACGTGAATGGTTTGAGGACGGGGTACTGCACGCTGAACCACAATGTCTGTGGTGTTGGCATCATAGTTAAGGCCACCGGCCAAAATTAAGGCGTCAGTGAGATACAAACGATAGTACATCGCTTGTGTGTCAGCTGTACCTAAACGCTCGGAACTGCCGGGTGTTAGGTTCTTACCACTTACATAGGTACCAGGGCTTTTTACTGCACCGTTAATGTACACACGAACCGGACGTTGATAATCAATCTGTAAGGTCACGGCAGGATTTACATAGTATTTGGCGTACAGCTGATTAAGATGCTGATTGGCTTGCGATACGCTTAAGCCGGAAATATAGATTTTACCGATAAGTGGTAGATGGATACTCCCGTCATCCATAATACGAATTTTCTCGCCAATCTTACCCATGATTTCGTCATTAATATTGATCAAATCACCAGAACCGAGTAAATACTCACTCTGAAGAATGGATGCTCGAAGAACAGGGACACTGTTATTATTTTGAGCAAATGACAGCATCACGCTCGCGTTAACGCTGGTTAGGGCGATGAGGGCGATCAGGAATAAGCTGATTCGTTTTCCAAAAGTCTTGTTCACGGGTATTTTCCTCTCCAAATCCTTATCTGTATTACATTTTAGCATTACAAGCACTATAATTGGGGACATAACATCGTTTTTTTATTCTGATAAATCAGAAATACGTCATTTGGTTGAGTTTAAAACGTTATTTCATGTGGTCGAGTTCATTAAAATTAGTTTTAATCACAGTGAATTTAAACGTTTTTTGATAGTTTTTTTTGAGATTTCTTCGTACAATTCGTCATTTTTCGTTGATACGCTTGGGCCATCGTGTGCGCTTAAGAATGTTGAAAAAACTCAGTGCTAAAGCAACGGCTACCAAAGCGTGGGCGTTTACTCAAGATGAAATCAATCGGCTTTTTGAGTATCGATTAACGTCACCGTTGTTTTATAGCGACAAAGAGAAAAAACGCTTTTTTGATGCTCTGGGCGGAAGCTGGCATCGGGCGTCAAGCAAGGCTATACCTGAAACGGGGACACTCTACCTACTGGACACAAAATACACACTTCCTACCCCCTTAGACGAAGCCTCGGCACGAATGTTCCTGATGGGAAAATCCCCGTTGTTTCAAGAGCAGTTTACTTACTTGGGCTGGTTGATTCGAGAACCTAACGCTGGTAAGCGAAAAGAACTGTTGTTTGCCTTTGATGCCTTACCCGTTGAAATGAGAAACTGGTCCACCTATGGCGTGGCCACACGAATTATTCATCTAAGTCGTTTGTTAGATCGTATTGCGCGCAACAACGATAATTTATGGACCCCTGAGGACAAGCAGCGTGTGTTGCAAATACTGGCGCGTGATGCGAGCTTTGTCTATCGGTTTTTAGAGCTGGATGTAAAGGGAAATCATTTGGTGCGCAATCAAGCGGCGCTGATGATTGCGTGTTCTGTGTTTAGTGACTCACCCACAATGGCTTCGTCGGTAAAGCGATGGTGGCACTATTTAAAAAAGAATTATCTCGCGACACTTCAAAGCCAATTACTCGATGATGGCATGCATTTCGAGCGCGCACCGATGTATCACCAATGGGTGTTGGGCGATGTGTTTAATAGTATTGTGGCACTCAACGATCTTCAAGAAAACACGGATGCCAACCATGCCATAAATACCAATGCCATTGAATTGCAGGATTTATTTCAAATTGCCGAGACGATGGTTTTGGCTGCCGAGAAAATTCAAACGAGTACGGGTGAAATGCCTTTAATCGGTGATTCGGTTCGAAATAAAATGATGTTAGTGCCATCACTTAGAGATCATCTGACGATGCTTAAGGAACTAACCTCATTTGATGAGAGTGAATTAGAACGTAGTGATACCGAATCACTCCCGAAACGGTTCTCTCATTTTTCTGATTATGGACTGACGATTTTTAATCGAGATCAGCCCCGTTCTTCTTTGTCGGTGCGTTGGCAAGAGGTCGGACCCAGATCGTTGCCTGCACATGCGCATTCTGACTTAGCGAGTGTGACGCTTTCTGTGGGTGAGATTCCTGTTATTGTCGATGGTGGTACGGGTGATTATCAGACGAGCTTGGTGCGTGATTATTTTCGTTCATCAGCTGCGCATAATTCACTGTGGATTCCTGATACGGATCAGGCTGAGTTGTGGAGTTCGTTTCGTGTTGCGGAATACCCCAATGATGTAGTGAGTAGTTTTGAGGCCGACGAGGGCTTTGGTTTGGCGTCGGTGACGTATGAAAACCACAGTCGGCGTTATGGTCATAAGCGTGACGTCTATGATGTGGCGGGTGATTTCTGGGTGATTCAGGATTGGCTGATGCATCTAAAACCTGAAGATAGACCATGTTATTCCTTGTTGCATCTGCATCCTGAAGCCAAAGCAACGTATGACGCACAGATGAATTGCGTGCAGGTGACACTTACCCATGTGTCGGATTTGGTGCCTGAGACAGATAAAAAGAACGGCGTTGTGATTATTCCTTATGGCATGAAGCGCATTGAAGTGACGGGTGAATCACCATGGCGAAATAATTTGAATTTATATGCTCGTGGCTATGGTGATATTGGTCGGGGCCAATTGATTGCGGGTACGCCTAAGGATTATGCAACGCATCGCGACTGTTTTGGATGGGTCGTCATTCCGTATTTTGAGACCTCGCCTGTGGTGAGTAAATCAGGTGAGGCCATTGAAGTGCAGTTGAACGATACGCTAGGAAAACCAGTGAAGCGATATCTGTTTACGGTGGGTTCTAGTGGGTTGGATATTGCCGAACAAGATGTGATGTAAGCCAAGGTGAATTTTTTTGCTGGCTTAAGAACGATTTAATTTTTGATTTACCAGCTGTTTAATGGTGCTTGGGGTGAGTGTTCTGCTGAAAACAATTAGGCCAACAAATACAATAGGGCTTAATATGCCCCACATTGAGGAACCCATTAAAATGGGCGGAAACATGGCCAGCGCACCAAAAAAGGCGATAATCGATACGTCTTTGGTCAGTCGATTAGGGGTGTATTTTTTAATGAAATACAGCATCACAATCAGCATGGTGATTTCGGTAATGACCGTTGCCCATGATGCGCCAATGGATCCGTAATCAGGGATAAACCACATGTTTAGCCCGATGTTGAGGACGACCATGCTGACACAGGCACTTAGAAAATCACGCGCGCCTTGCTTGTTATACACCATCAAGACTTGATAACTCAACGTATTAACGGCAACCATGGTTTGCGACCAAATTAAAATCTGTAGACTGGCGGCACCTTCAATATAGTCTTGGCCGTTAAAAATAAGAATAATCCACTTGGCATACCAAAAGATACACATACTAATAATAACCAACACTGCCGTAAAAAAGCGGGTGCCGTTACTGGTGAGATACCGTATACGTTCGCCATTGTCATCGGTGTTTTTGGCTTCAACCAACAGGGGTAATATAGAAGGGCAAATCGAAGCGATGAAGAGTGCCAACATTTCAGAATACCGATACGCCGCCGAATACAAACCGAGTTGATATTCCCCATCGGTACTTAATTTAACAAGCATCAATGAATCGATACGCGCAAGGACAATATAGAGTAAGCCAATGAGCCATAATGCCCAACTATCGGTGAGCATGGTTTTAATACGCGCAATGTTCGGTGGCCGGAGTGTGATTTTAAAAGGTTTGTATAGAAAGTAATCGAACAAGAGTTTGAAAAAGGGTTGGCTTAGGGCAATGGTGACCAGAATAATAAAATCAAGCTTGAAGAGCACACCCAAGGCAATCAAGCACACGTGTAAGATACTAGAGAAGTACCGTGTTTTGGCAGCCATATCCAAGCGCATGGTGGCACTAAAGAAGCAGTCATAATACACTTCAAAACCAACCAGAAGACCGTAAAACGTGATCATAATGAGCTCAGGGCTCATCTCTAAATAGCGACCAATAAAATAAGCGGGTAGGGCAAACAGAAGAAAGCCACCCACGCGAATATAAATGGCCGACTCAATAGTTTCGGCTGTTTTTTTGGGAGCTTCAGCAATATCACGACCCAGTAATGCGCTGGTTCCTAAATCCATTAAGGTGTTCAGCAGTGCCCAAAAACTAAATACTAGGGAGTACCGCCCAAAGTCTTCCACACCCAAAAAGCGTGAGAGCATGACAAAGCCCAGCATCGCAAGCATCTTACTGCTTAAGGTACCCGCCAGCATGCTCACATAATTAAACAGCAGGCTTTTTGACTTCTTGGTAGAGTCTACTGTGTTGTTTTCAGACTCACCGTTACTCATCAATCACGTCCTCAATAGGCGTCTCGTGAGTTGGGGCTAGCACATCATTAAACATAGCTTGATATTGCTGTTTAATACTGTCCCAGTGAAAGGTATTCTCAAGGTGTGTTTTATTGGTCTTGACCATCGCCTCACACACAGGCTCACTAAGGCAGTGGCTCAATGCATTTTTTAAGGCTTCAGGATCTTCCATGTTCAATCGGCTCTCGGTTGCTTTCACGATCCACTGAGTATTGATTGAGTCATGACAAAGAACAGGAATACTACTGGCAATGGCTTCTAAATACACCTTGCCAAAACCCTCTTGCAGAGAGCCTAAAACAAACACATCACTGGCTGCATAAAGCTCCTTGATGTCTTGGTAAGGTACGGTAATGTGTGTGAAATCTACCCCTTCTTCTCCCAATAGCTTACTAGCTGATTCGAGAGTTTGTTTTGCATGGGGGGTGTGTTGATTGTTACCGGCCATCAGAAAAAATACCGACTTACTGGCTAGCTTTGGATTGTCCTGGTTTTCTTTTTTAAATTCGGCCAGTACATCAATCACAAAGGGTATACGCTTAAAGGGCTCATCAAGTGAGGCCACGGTAAGTACAATCCACGCTTCTTGAGGCAGATTATATTTCTGGCGCAACACGTCTTTGGCCACGTCTACATTAAATTGACCAGGCCAAATCCCCATCGGAATTAAGCTTGATTTGCTTTGCTCAATACCCGCATCCTGACTTTGTTGTTGCATCAGTGGGGTAAATTCTTGAACGTGATCAAACAGTTTGCAATCATTGGGGTTCATAGGGCCACAATTACCAAAAACGACTTGATAAGGTGCCTTGTTATTTTGAAAGAGTTTGAGTTTAGGGCTATCTTTAAAATGCATTAAAAAGCGCGCAAAGTTAGGATCGCACGTATAAATAATAGATTGCCTCTGCCAATGGCGAGTGAGAAAAAAACCAGACAAGGCCAGAGTGAGTTGCTCATAGTAATAGCGTCTTTGCTCGGAAGAGAACAACATCTTGCTTAGGCCATTATTGCGGTGAAGTGTGGGTAAGGTAAGTACATTGTTTCTATGTGTTGAGTCGCTTGAGGGTATAGTGCTTCCGGTAACCAAATGCACATTTTTATTATCACTGCTTAAAACATCAAATAAATCCAGCATAAAGGTTTCATACCCACGACGAATATGAAATAAGCCGCTAGAAACCATGCACACGGATTCAAGTGAGGGGGATGGTATCGTGTTTTGTTCTGTTTCTGATGCCATAAGACTGAGCCGAGCTCTCTGTTTTGACGCGTATCAATGAACGTATACTTTCTATTCTAGCATTGCAGGATCAAGGTAGGTGGTTGAGCGGGGTATTACAAAACATTACGAAGTCATTTTTATGTTACGGCATTTGTAATAGAATGTAATCCAGTTATTAGTAAGGCTTCGCCTTTTGATTGTTTGTTTTAAAACATAGATTTTTAAAGGGTTTTGATAAAAACTCAGAAAAATGCGCAACTTTTCATGTTGAGGTGTGTTACTTAAACAGACGGGAAGAATACATTAATGAACTTGTATAAGCTCAGACACTTCCTAAAGGAGTCGCTTTATTGATTTTATCCCCAGATAAACCATCTTACAAATTACCATACTAATAAATAGGACACCCTCTATCATGACCACGCAAAACGTATTACCGACAAACTCTGCTGACGCTAATCTGATTCAACACTTGCAATCGATGTTTGATTTGCCCTCAGTTGATTCTGCCGATGTGCTTGAGCGCACCGTAACGGATTACCGTACAGCGGTTGCTCCTTATGTTCCTGCGGTTCGTGATGTTTTAGAAGGCAAAGAGTATCGCACCAAGGTTGAGTGGGAAACCACCGGTTTTCATTTCTTCCACGGTTGTTTGATGGTTCAAGTAAAGCACGAAGGTCGTTTGTATTCCTTACCGCCATTTGGCCTGAACGAGGACAACACCCCTTATATTCAAACCTTGCCAGAACACAAAGCAAAATGGCTTGAAGAATTTATGTCACTTCCAAAAAGCGTGTTGATGTTCTACTTCATGTTGATGAAAGAAACCTTCAACGGCTACGCACTTAAAGGTCGCATCCAAGACCCTGTTTCAGGTAAAAACACCACTGGTGACGTACCTGAAGTATTCGCTGAGATCTTAGCTGCGGTTGAGTGGAACACCGTAAGTGCCATGGCTGCTTAGTCAGTATTCAACAAAGCTTAGTGTATAAATTTAAAAACAGATTTAGTTTCTTACGAGAAAGTGAATCTGTTTTTTGTTTTAAGCTTTGGGCTTTACGGCACGGGTTGTGTAGCCCAGTGTGAATTCCTGCGTGGTATCAAGCGTGTCCAAAAGCTTTAAAATTGGTGGGAGCAATACTAAGGTGAACACCTTAATGATTTGGCGTGGAAGCCAACTTAGTAGTTTTATCAGTGGGCTTGAGCTGAAGTATTGTGCGTTGTGAAACTGCATTAACATGTTGCGCATCAACATAAAATAACCCCCTTGGGCTTTTATGTAGGTCACATCAAAGCCAGCGGCCTCAGTTATGTGGCGCAATCCATAACGTGTGTATCGAAAGAAATCCCACGGTTGTTGGTGTTCTTGATAGCACAGGGGCGTGGTGAAGAATAAATGACCACCGGGCTTCAATACCCGAAACATCTCGTTAAGTGCTTGCTGAGGGTTACTGAGGTGCTCTAGCACTTGAATAGAGATAATGGCGTCAATGCTATTGTCTTCAAGAGGGATGGATTCATTGAGGTTGGCGTGAATTTGAACCGGACTAAAGTCCCATTCCTCATCGCCCACTTTATAATCCAAGCTGATGTAGTCCACATCAGGAAAATGCTCGCCCCATTTGCACTCACCCGCACCGGCATCCAGCAATTTATCGCCGGGTTTTACGGCCGAGCGAACTTCGTTTAAGAACCAGCCCCAATCGAGGCCGACTTCGTATAATTTTTTAAATGAACCCAACATGCTCTCTATTATATGTTGTTTTCATCGTGATGTTACATTTAAAATGTCTAATTCACCTATCTGATAGAGAACGCAACATCGCTCTGAGCTTGGCCAGCTGTTGTTTCAGTTCGTGTTGTAAGTCCATCATCACTGGCGGAATCCAATAGCTTAAGTCTTTTTTAGAATGCGATAAGGCGTCACTTACCGGTTCGATAGCGTCTGTGGTTTCAGGCTCTCGCCATTCTTTAGGCAACGTACTACCGGTCAGAATAGCTTGGTCTTTATTCGTAATAAACGTCGTATTGAGGCGTTCAAGTTTTGCATCAGTAAGAATGGTTCCCTTTAAAGATACATTGTGAAAGCCTCCAGGAGACTTGAGTGTACGTAGAATACAATCGTTGAGATTAATGCCCGTAAGATCCAGATTCTCAAGTAGTTGCGACTCTTTTAAATCGATATAGATACGGGCACTCGTCCTTTTGTCCTGCTCTGTATCTGTTACTTCTTCTAGAATTGCATTTTTTTCGATATTGAATCGATGAATTGTTTCAGTAGAAGGCGCCGAAACGATATCATGCATCAATCTGTTTAAATCATCTTTTTGATCTCCTGAGAGATAATACCCCGGCGCCCAAACCTCTACAAGAGACGAGCGAACACTATCACGAACTAAGGGTTTTACATCCGGTTGCCAGACGCTTGTTTTCTTAGGGATTGGATTCGTATTTTCGTGATCGGTAGACACCACGGTCGATGTTTGCGACTTGCGACGCCAAGGCAAACCAGAAAAGACGGGTGGGATATTTTTGTGAGGTGGAGTGTTAAATAAAGAGAGCATAGATAAACAAAGGCAAAACAAAGATAAAATTGCTTGAAAAATGTCAATAAAACATCTATTAATCGCCTTTAGCGTGCAGGGCCTTCCAGAGGGTTTCTTTTTGCGTTTTGCTCAACCCTGTTACTAGATCCAAGTCGCTTTGTTGAGCTTCTTTTAATTTTTGGATACTCCCAAAGTGAGCAAGTAATCGCTCTTGTGTTTTTGGGCCAATCCCTTTAACGGTATCGAGGGTTGTTGTTGTAGCGGATTTACCACGTAATTTTCGGTGATAGGTGATGGCAAATCGATGTGATTCATCACGGATAAGCTGGAGTAGGAGCAACGCTTTGGAGCTGCGTGGAAGCAGGATGGGTCTACTTTGTTCTGGCTTAAAGACTTCTTCAAACTTCTTGGCCAATGACACAATGGGTTGTTCGCTTGGTGTGATGCCGCATTCTTTTAATGCTTGTACCGCTGAACTAAGTTGGCCTTTACAGCCATACACAATCACTAAATCGGCGCGAGGCAATTTGGGATAATCATCATCTT
>CAYGPY010000064.1:0-12047 GCA_964351765.1 uncultured Vampirovibrionales bacterium | reverse complement strand
CGGAGTGGATAAGTGCTGAAAGCATCTAAGTACGAAGCCCACCACAAGATGAGATTTCTCATGGGGTTAACCCAGTAAGTCCCCTGGAAGAACACCAGGTTGATAGGACACAAGTGGAAGTATGGCAACATATGGAGCTGAGTGTTACTAATCGGACGAGGGCTTTTCCTATTTTCCAGATAGGAGCCCACATTGGTTTAGATAACTCTAAAACAATTGGACATTTAAAAGATAAACTCATATTAATACATATCGCTTTTGCGAGACCTGATCTATGTAGCCTTCAAGGTATCTTGAACGTTAGTAATAACGCAAGAACCTTAATAAGTTCCTTGGTGGTTTGGTGCCAGGATAACACCCGTTCCCATTCCGAACACGGCCGTAAAGACTGACCACAGCGACAATACTCGGACTGTAAGGTCCCGGGAAGATAGCTTTCCGCCAAGGGTTCATTTCTAAAAAGCCCCTAACATTTGTTAGGGGCTTTTTTGTTGCGAATTTTAAGGGATAATAATAACGGAACATTAGAATACGATAGCGTCTTATATAGAATCGTTTTTAGATGTGATTGGAGATTATGACATTACTTTTTCAAATACTGTTTTGGCTTGTTGTTTTTATTACCTCAGTACTTACGGTTACGGCCTCAATAGGCTTTTCACATTGGGCATTGGACTTAACAACACACTTTCGGTTGCAGTATTTTGTTCTTTTGTTTATAGCCCTATGCCTGCTTTGGTTAGGAAAATCTACTTATAGGTATAAACGTAATTCGTCGCTAATAATAGGTGTGTTTATCTCTATTAACATCATGGCAATAACACCTTATTACTTACCTCAGGAAAGAATTGAGTCAGAGAATGTACATAAATTAAGTGTATTGCATTTAAATATATTTGCGCCAAATAGACAATATTCTGAAATTCAAAAAATGATTCAAGCATTATCTCCTGATATTGTTGAAATCCAGGAATATAAGGATAATTCGCGGAATCATCTAGAGAAAACAGGTGTTTTTAATAATTACCCTTATAGAATTGTAGGCAAAGCTCATTTAGGTATATATAGTAAATACCCATTTCGTCAATCACATTTAGATTATGCCACAGGTGTTACGTTAGCTAATTTTGCTACAATTACAACTGTTGTCGATGTTAAAGGAACGCCCGTCAATTTAATTACCGCACATCCTCATTGGCCTATAATGAATAATAAGGAGCGTCAGCGTGCTCATTTTAAGAGTTGGATCGATAAGGGCTTTACTAAAAAGCAAAACGTGGTTTTATTAGCTGATTTAAATACATCTCCTTGGTCTTCTAATTTTAAGTACTTGATACGTGAATCTGGATTAAAAGACTCTCAATTAGGAAAAGGTATACAGCCTAGTTGGCCTGTTTTTATCCCTCATCTTCGGAAATACGGTAGAAACTTGCTTGTATCTTTATTTCGTATACCCATTGACCACATCCTCGTCAGCAAAGATATCACTGTGCTTAAACGTGAGCTAGGCCCTGATGTGGGTTCGGATCACCTGCCTGTGTATGCGGAGTTGGCTATTCCTGTTTCTTCTTCGCGTTGATGGGGTTTATCGCTTATAATGAGGGGATACGAGTTTTTAGAGGGATATCACACAGATGTCTACACCATCTGGATCGATTGATGAGACGCATCAATCTCAGCAAGGTTTGTTGAGGTGGTTGTTGTTTGCCAAAACGCCGGTGCAACGCCAAGTGGTTTTCTTTTGGTGCCTAACCTCTTTGGGTATCCTTAACCAGCTGGGTTGGGTGGCCGATTTGTTTGCCCATTTCCACCTGCATTATGCTGTGGTGGGCGTGTTGTTGCTAATGTGGTTTATAGTGCAACGCCATAAGGAACCCAACGTGGCGCGATGGATTGTGGCCTGCTTGTTGCTGGTTTTAACCAATGCAGCTCTTGCCTACCCGCCACTAAAAAACCTATATACGCCACCACAATCCAATGTGGCTGCGTCTCATTATGAGAACATCAAGCTCTTTCACGCTAACGTGTTTGTTTATAATTACAACTATAAAAAAATGCTGTCTGATTTAGCCACGCAGGATGCTGACGTGATTTCCTTGCAAGAAGTGCGCATGGATTGGTCGAGCGAGATTTGGAATTCGGGGCTAGAGGAAAAATACCCCTACCAGTTTTATGACCCTATTGCGGGAAATTATATCTTAAGCCGGCTGCCCATATCCAATGCACGGGTGCTTGAAATTTCTCAGGATAATAACCCCGCGACCAAGCGCTATTCCGAAGATACCATTATTGATGTGACCCTGCGCACGCCTGAAGGTCAGTTGGTGCGGATGTTGAACTTTCATCCTTCGGTGCCCGTATTTCAGTTTGAGCCCATTACGGCGTTGTACATGAAAACCGCAAATGAGCTGGCTAAAAAAGAAACCGGCCCCTTGATTGTGTGGGGTGACTTTAATACCACGGCCAATTCAACCTACTATCAAGCGTTGGTGAAAGATACCAAGCTTCATGATGCCCGCCGAGGATTTGGCCTAAAGCCATCGTGGCCTTCGTTTTTCCCTCCTGCATGGATAGCCATCGATCATGTGTTTACGTCCCCCCATTTTGAAGTGCGTTCGTATGAAACCGGTAAACCCCACGGTTCAGATCATCTACCCGTAATGGTAGAACTAGCCCTCCCTTCGTGTAAACCCCAAGGCTAAGATATGTTTAAGGCTGTCTTTTATTTAACAACCGCTCTAAGCCTTATTTCATGGGTTCCTAAACACTGGTTGATTGAAGGCACGACAGCATTTGTGCCTTTGTATGGGTTGATATTCTTATTTTACTTTGTTTTCTTTATTATTAAAAAGCGAACTTTTCTGGTGTTAGGAGTATTCATACTTCTGTTTATTAATTTTATACATCTCTTTTCTTTTTTTGATACGGTTATTTCATCAGGAACTGATTTTAAGCAAATTAAGTTGATTCAGTTAAATGTATCAGCGCCTCAGAAAAAATTTAATGATGTTACTGCTTATTTATTAAAATCTCAGGCTGATATCGTTGTTTTGGAAGAGTGCAGTGAACGGTGTTTTCAACAGCTTGAAAAAGATGGCGTCACGGAGTTGTATGAAGATGTTTATAAAAGCACCATACGCCATCGGATATGTGTATTAAGTCAATACAACATGAAGCAAATACCGATTGCAATTGATGGTGATCCAGCCATTGTTGATATGAATATGAGTATTGAAGGCAGAGAAGTTGATTTAATAGGTTGGCATGCGATTCGCCCCATGTTTTCCGAAAGTGCTTTTAACCAACATACAAAGCAATCCAAACAGATCGCTTCACTTGTTAAAATACTTGCAGCTAAAAAAGGATCTGTTATTGTTGCTGGCGACTTTAATACAACGGTGTGGGGGCGTGGTTTTTCTGAATTGATGAAGAACAAATATCTTCAATTGAGCAGTCCTCGTTTCCTGCCTACTTTTCCACGTTATATTCCAAAAATCCACCTGCCTTTCGTACCCATGTTTACGATTGATCATGTATTGACAACGCAAAACATAATGACCCCGAGTGCTGGGACGGGTATCAATGTAGGTTCGGATCATTTACCTGTTGAAGTTCAACTTGATATACCGCTTTACAATTTAGATTAACCCTCAATATTGAGTTGAATGCGTCTTAGAACTGCTGGGGCGTGGTCACTCCATTGGTCGCTGGCGTAGCGGTAGGTAAGATTGGGATCGGTGCGTTGCATGTCGAGGGCTTTTCCTAAAAACAAGCTGTCTCGAACTTCTCCTGGATCCGTGATGATAACCAAATTGTTACCAGCACGACCATCTTGTAAGGAGTAAACAAGGGGCTCGCTTTGTGTTCCGTTTAGATCTTGGCCCCGTGTAAAGGAATCGAACGACTCCTTGAGCGCTGTTCGCATTGATTCTGCAGATTGCTTAGAAGAGTGCAGTACATGCAGGCCAGAGAACTGAGGTGTTGAAATGGCGTGTTGAAATGAAGAGAAATGAATCATTGAAACGAATATAATTCCTATTCTATAGCGACATCTGTTTGTTGCTTTAAACCTATAGTGTTTGAAACCTCGTGATTGTAATTTGGTGCTAGTGTTGCCTGCTTTGTAATGAACAAATTCTTCGCGCTTTTGTCACGAATCATCGTCACACGACGGGTGTTTATTTGATATGATTAGACTGCGTATCAGATAAGGGCTAATGGCGTGACGGCCGAGTCAAAACGGGCATGCTGGGAGTGGCTAATCCGGGTGAGTATCAGTAAATCAATGAAATCATTCGCTGTGACGGTGTTACAGGTTATTGTGCTGACCGAATTCTTTATGGCCTTAATTGGCTTTTGGGGCATTTATAACGGTGTTGAACACAGTATATTTGGCTATATGATTGATATGGCAACGCATTATCAGCTGCACTATGCCGTAGTGGCGTTTTGGTGCCTACTGCCTGCCATCCTACTTCGTCAAAAGGTCTTAACGGGGGCTCTTGTCATTGTTTTAGTGTTGAGCGCCGTTACTTTAAAGCCGTATATTAAAGATCCCTCGTTTTTATTGCCGTTTCATATTGCGAGCACGCCGGATGCTAAGAAAATAATACACCAAGAATCTGAACCTGAAGCAACGTCCTTTCGAGTGCTTCAGTTTAATGTACTGGGTAGCAACACTAACTTTACGGACGGTGTAAATTATATCGAGGCTGTTAATGCGGATATTGTAGCGCTTGAAGAGGTTTCCTCAGGTTGGGAAAGTGCGCTGACAAAGCTGAAACCTCAGTACCCTTACTCGCATTATATGGTACGAGAAGACTCCTATGGCTTGGCCATTTTAAGTAAGCATCCCTTAAAAAACCTGCGTTGGAAATACCCAGGCCAACTTCGTAAATTCGGTTTTTTACCTGTGCCGGTTTTAATGGTGGATGTGGTGCCAAAGCAAGAGACACTATTACCCCGTTTTACAGCCGTTGTGGTGCATGCGTTACCACCTGTTAGCCCGGAGCATTTTGAGGCTCGCTTTTCGCAATTTGCAGAACTGGCTGAGCTCATTTCGGAATCCACGGAATCATTGAATCAACCGCTCGTGGTTGCGGGTGATTTTAATGTGACGCCGTGGTCACCGTATTTTAATACCTTTTTGAATCATGCTGAACTCATTGATACGCAAGCCGAAAAGGGCGTGCAAACCAGTTGGCCTGCGCATGTGCCGGCGTGGTGGCGTGTGCCTATTGATCATGTTCTGTTTTCAGGAGACCGCCTGAAGTTAACGTCACGCGTTCTTGGACCCGCCTTGGGCTCGGACCATCTACCTGTGATTGCTGACTTTGAGGTTACCTATCACCATAAGTTGAAACGCGATAAAGACAAGGTTGATATGAAAGCCAAGGTGAAATAACAATGGGTTTCATGTCTAGCATCAAGCGTATGGTGACCATTGACAGTCGATCGTTGGCGTTGTTTCGGATTGGCTTGGGTGTCTGTATTTTTATCGATGTGCTGACACGCTTGAATGATGTCAGTGTGTTTTATAGCGATTCGGGCTTGTATCCACGTGATTTAGCCTTTCATCGATTGCATCAAACGGGTTGGTCACCCTATTCATTTTCATTTTATTTTATTAACGGCAGTAGCTTATTTGCCTTTTTCTTAATGGCACTGACAACGAAGTTTGCCAGTAATCTGATTTGGGGTTGGCGCTTTCGCATGGGCTTGGTCGGGTTGTGGGCATTGATGGTGTCGCTGTATTATCGAAACCCTTGGATCACGCATCAGGGCGACGTGTTGATGTTGTGCTTGCTGATTTGGAGTTTCTTTTTACCACTGAGTGCGACCTATTCGATTGATAGTGCTTTAACCTTATCGCCTGAAGATGAAACTCCTGAGGCGTTAATATTGGTAAAACAGCCGTCAGCAAAACCTGAGATTGCTACACTTGGCACGGCTGCTGTGATGCTTCAAATCGTTTTGATGTACTTAGTAACGGCTACGCTAAAAAACCATGCGGTATGGCGAGAAGATTTTACGGCGCTTTTTCATGCCTTAAGTATTGATTATTATGTGCGTCCGTTAGGGCATTGGTTACTGCAGTTCCCAGAGCTCTTAAAAGGATTGACTGCGACCACTTTGGGCATTGAATTTATTGCACCGGTATTGATTCTGCTTCCTTACGCACCATTGCGCTTACTCGGTATTGCCTTGCTGCTTGCGTTGCAGACGGGTATTGCGAGTACCATGAATGTGGGGCTGTTTCCTGTCATTAATATGGTGGCGTTGAGCTTGTTTTTACCCAGCGCGTTTTGGAATGGTGTGCAGAGTGCCTTTAAGAGAATACTATCGACCTACACGGTCACTGTTTATTATGATGGGGATTGTGGTTTTTGCAAAAAAGTGATGTGTATTATTATGACACTGTTTGCGCTGCCAAAAGTCTTGGTCAAGGTAGATACAGCGCAATCTGATCCTGCGGTTTTTCAGCGTATGGAAGCAGAGGACTCTTGGGTGTTGTATGCCCAAGGTGAATACTATTATCGGTTTGATGCGTTTTTAGAACTGATTAAACTCTCTCCATTTCTGTTTTGGGCACGGCCCTTTCTTGTTTTATTTCGGTTAGTTGGCAATGTTTTCTACCGGATTGTTGCAAAAAACCGAATGCTCTTTTCTTCGTTTATGCGTGTTTTAAAATTCCATCCTATTAAACCTTATCGCTTAAACGTGCCTGAACAGAGCTTATTGGTAGTACTGATTTCGATGATTCTGTCTATGAATGTGGGGGTGTTGTTTAATAACTCTGGCCTCACACCGTTTTGGTTTCATCTGTCACGAGTGAGTGGTCTTACGCAATACTGGCGGATGTTTGCACCGTCGCCCTATTTAACCAATAACTGGGTGCGTGTTTTTGGTATACGTGAGGACGGCACCACAATGGACTTACTTCATCCAAAACAAATCATGGATGCTTCGCTGCATAATAAAAAGCCACTGGGATTGCACCGTATGTATAAAAATGTGCGCTGGCAAAAATACCTTGAGAACATCTCAACGCGATCTGGTGACGTTGAATTTAGAGCATTGCATACGTATTACTGTGAGCGATATACAACAAGCACTAATCCTGTAAAACAAGTTAAAATAGTAACTTACGAACAAGCCGTTGATACGTCTGCCCAACCGAACCATCAGGGCAAGCTTACATCAACCGTGAAATGGCAGGCAAGCTGCCCCAAGCTTGTAACGGATTAAACGAATTAACAAAAGAAGATAATGGGTGATGTGATTTTATGAGTCCAACAAAAAAATGGCTATTGGGATGTGGTGGGTGCTTAGGCGTTCTGTTTGTGGTGTTGATGGCATTAGGTATTTTACTTTACGTTGTTCAAAATCAGTTTATGGCTTCCAGTGAGCAAATCTCACGTTCTATTATTGGATCAGACGTACCGAAGGGATACCGAGCTTTGGGGATTGGTTTGGCGGGTCAAACAATGGTGGCTGTCGCATCACCAAAGGGTAAAGTTTTGCTGTTGTTAGAACAATCCTTGCATGGTCCTCAATACCAAAAACTTTTTTCTGAAAATACTTCTGAGACGGTAGCTGTTGTAAATGCCATTTTAGGTCGCTTTACGGCCAGTTCGTCTTTGTTAAAGCAATCAAGTTTTAAATATTTAGGAGCAACAAAAGTTGCAACCCAAGCAGCCACAAAGAACGATCATTCCTTGGTATCAATCTCTGTTGCGTTTGAACCACAAGAAGGAACGCGTGTGCCGATGGCGGCCATTGCCGTGCCACGGATGCTGAATCGTGTTGTGTTGGTGTTGAGCTTCGATTTCACGCAAGATAAAACGGCCGAGATTACAGCGGATAACCCCGCGTTTAAGGACTTAACCCAATCAATGTTAGATCTTATTGATACAACGGGTCTTAAAAAGTGGGAAACGCTCGATGCCACAGGTGGTATCACCCGTATTGATGCCAATACCTTGCCGCTAGAAAAGGCTGTGGCGCAATAACTTAAGATCTAGCGCTGTTTTTAAAGGTAATCTTTTAGGTATTGACCCGTGTAAGAGCTTGCGTGTTTTGCAATGGCTTCAGGCGTGCCTGCTGTTACCAACTCGCCACCTTTTTCACCGCTCTCAGGTCCCATTTCAATCAGATGATCCGACACCTTAATGACATCAAGGTTATGCTCAATTACTAACACGGTGTTTCCTTGATCGACGAGCCGGTTCAAAATTAAAATTAATTTTTCTAAGTCATGCCAGTGCAAGCCAATGCTTGGTTCATCCAGAACATAGAGGGTTTGCCCTGTGCTCTTTTTATTAAATTCGGTAGCGAGCTTAATACGTTGGGCTTCACCACCTGATAATGTGGTGGCGGGCTGGCCAAGCGTAATGTAGTCAAGCCCAACATCCATAAGGGTTTGTAAGTGGTTTTTAATTTTACTACTATGCTCAAAAAACGTAAGCGCTTCAGCCACACTCATTTCTAACACGTCGGCAATGGATTTTTCATTAATAAGAACACTCATGGTGTCTTCGTTATAACGGCGACCATGGCAAATGTCACAAGGTACATTAACATTAGCCAAGAATTGCATTTCACGAACAATGTAACCCACACCACGGCAAGCTTCGCAGCGGCCACCTTTGGTGTTAAAGCTAAACCGACCGGGATTAAATCCTCGTATTTGTGCTTCTTCACTACGCGCATACATTTGACGAATTAAATCAAACAGCCCTGTATATGTTGCAGGGTTACTTCGCGGGGATCGTCCAATGGGAGACTGATCAATGGCAATGACCTTATCAAGGTGCTCTAACCCTGTGATGTCGTCATAGCCTTGAGGCTTAACGTGGTAGCGTCCAAAGTGATAATGGAGTGCTTTTTGTAAAATATCAAACACGAGGGTCGATTTACCCGAACCGCTTAAACCGGTTACAGTGGTGAGGGTGCCAAGAGGGAAATCTACCGTGACATTTTTCAGGTTGTGCAATGAAGCATTGTGAATAGTGAGTTTTTCGCCATTACCCTTGCGCCGTTTTTTAGGCACCTCAATTTTCTTTTTGCCTGATAAGTATTGGCCTGTTATGGATAAAGCGCATGCTTCAAGGTCTTTTTTATGGCCTTCTACTAATATCTGCCCCCCTTGGATACCCGCACCAGGTCCAATATCAATCACCCAGTCGGCGGTGCGAATGGTTTCCTCGTCATGCTCGACCACAATTAATGAGTTGCCTTTGTCACGCAATTTACACAGTGTTTGGATGAGCTGAAGGTTGTTGTGTTGATGCAGGCCAATACTGGGTTCGTCTAAAATATAGAGGACACCCGATAAGCCAGACCCAATTTGTGAAGCCAGTCGAATGCGTTGCGCTTCGCCTCCAGACAAGCTTTTAGCGGAACGATTGAGCGTGAGGTATTCAAGCCCCACGTCCACTAAAAACTGAAGACGCTGCTCAATTTCAATTAAGGGCTGACGTGCAATTTCCATGTGAATGGGGCTCAGTGTTTCCCCCACACGACTTACCCATCGCTGGGCATCATTGATGGAAAGCGCACACAGATCGGCAATGTTTTTTTCGTCTTTGTTTGTTTTGTTTGACGTGAGTGTCACCGATAAGCTAAAGGGTTGAAGGCGTTTTCCTTCGCACGCGGTACACGTTGATTCTTTCATGAAGTTGTTGATGTAGCGCTTTGTGGCCTCACTGCCGTAGAGGTAACGGCGCTTTAAAATGTTGAGAACACCATCAAATTCTTGAATGGATTGAAACCAATCATCGTCATCATCATCCATGGTGCCACTAAGATCGTCGTTCATAGTTTTATCGGCATTTTTTTCACCGTACATTAGCAGATCTTTTTCACGCTTACTGAGAGATTTAAAAGGTTTCTCAATCGAGAGTTTATACTCTTTGGCAAGTCGACGTAAAAACGAATTGTAATAACGTCCCGTAAATTTTTGAAACGGCGCAATGGCACCTTGTGACAGTGATTTTGTGGCATCGGGTACAAGAAGCTCTTCTGAAAGGGCATAGGTGACACCCAATCCATCACAGTCTGAGCACGCGCCATAAGGCGAGTTGAACGAAAACAAACGTGGCGACATTTCTTGCATCTCGCCCGATACTTTACCCGCGGTACCCATTTTTGTGGCGTAATTGGTGTCTGAAGGGGGATTGTTGGATAGATTTTGAACCATCACATAGCCGTCAGACTTCTTTAGGGCTTTTTCAATGGCGGTACTTAGACGCTGGTAGGTCTTATCGTCTTGCTTTAGCACGATACGATCGACGACCACATCAATATCATGAAGCTTATTTCGCTCAAGACGGTGATCATCAGGGAGCTCATCTAAAATGACTTCCTCGCCATCAATGCGAGCGCGGACAAAGCCTTCTTTTAAAAGTTGTGCAAATAGGGCGTTGTAGTCCCCTTTTCGGCCTCGCACAACGGGCGATAAAATCTGGAGTTTACTGCCTGTTTTCCATGCAGCCACTTCATCGGTGATACGGTCAAGACTATAAGCTGTAAGGGCTTCACCGGTTTCAAGTGAGTGCGCCACGCCAATTTTGGCATAGAGCAAACGCAGGTAATCATAGATTTCGGTGACGGTACCCACCGTGGATCGGGGGCTTTGACTGGCTGTTTTTTGATCGATGGCAATGGCCGGTGATAGGCCTTCAATGCTCTCTACGTCAGGCTTTTCAAGCTGGCCAATGTATTGACGGGCGTAGCTACTCAGGCTTTCGACATAGCGACGTTGACCTTCAGAAAAGATGGTATCAAATGCCAGAGATGACTTCCCTGAGCCGGATACACCGGTAAACACAACAAGGCTGTCTCGTGGTATATCCAGAGAGACATTGCATAGATTGTGCTCCTTGGCACCTGTGATACTGATTTTTTTCATAAACTCATTATCCTGTGAACAGTGCTCTCAAACAACTCAACATATCGCTAAAATGATTGGTTTAGCACCAAAAAAACACCAAAAAAGCACCAAAAAACAGCCGAAAAGTGCTTAAAAACACTCAAAAATGACCCAAAAACGGTCAAAAAACACTCGAAAACGAGCAAATAAGCACCCAGAAACTCAAGTTTTCCTCTCTGCTGCCGATACATTCACTAGCGCATGAGATGCTGCATTTTTCGAAACAAATTGCATTTTGAAGACGAATCACACCCACCTGAATAAGGACGGAGTTCACGCTGACTGAATTTTTTGATAACTCAACGGATACAACCACGTTAAAACCTACGTTTAGCGTGGGATCGTCACATGAGGATACTTCAGACCCTAGTGATTACTCGCTATCGGCTTATATTACTAAAAAGATTCAGGAACTCGCTGAAGTGGAATCCAATGAGCCGGAAGAATCTGATAGCAATGCGTTTGGTGGGCTGGGAGAAGGTGGCAGTTCAGCACTGATTGCAGCGGTGCAATCAGCCAATGCCTCTAATGATGATGCGCCTATTGATAACTGGTTGCAGTATCAAGACCCCGCTGCTTTAGGCAACCAGTTGAGCGGCTTGGATCGCGAGCTTTATGGGGGCTTGGAACAGTATCTACCTACACCAGAGATTCGCTTTCAAACGAGTCGTCATCGTGTTCTGGCGTCAATCAAAGAGCTGGAAGGTCGACTTAATAAGTATCGTAAATTATCCAGCCCCTCACCAGAGCTAAAACAGCAGATTCAGCAGTTGGAATACCGCCTGATTGTCCTGAAAGGCAATGAAGCTCAGATTGAAGAGAATCTGGGTAGTATTTATCAGTTTGTTCAGCCGTTGATTGTTTTAAGTGATGCACTAGATAGTGTGTCTCGCCGTTTTAAGAAAAACTTGAAGGCATTTGGTATCAAAGCATTGAAGCTGTATGATCGGCTCACGGGTAGTCAAACCATCAGTAAACGTCAATCTATGGATGAGTTGCAAGCCTTGGGGTGGTTGCTTGAATCTGAAATGAATAAGCCGATGGCACATCGTCAGGAAATGGCAAATTTATTGGCACGCTATGAAACGATTATTCACAAAACACAGTCTATGTA
>CAYGPY010000063.1:0-12083 GCA_964351765.1 uncultured Vampirovibrionales bacterium | reverse complement strand
ATCTAATACCGAGCTAATAAAAGAGAGTAATTAAGACTAGTTTTATGACAACCACACCCTTACAACCGAAGAAGGAAAACCCCACGGCGAAACGCAACAATGTGTTTTGGCTTTCGGGCGTGTTTTTAACCGTTTTGGTGTTGGCTGTGGCTAGTTTATCGGCATGGTTTTACTTTGGTCAGCTTGAAGAATCCATTACGGCCACAGGTCAAATGGTACCTGAAGGGAAGTTGCGTCGAATTATGTCACCCGTTTCGGGTATCGTGGCAAATTTGAATGTGGCTGAAAACGAACGGGTTGAAGCCGGTGATGTCTTGCTTGAGTTGAATACGCAAACTGCCGATATTCAAGCCGATACACTAGGGCGTCAATTGGATCAAATGCTGAGTGAGGCAACGGTTTTGAACGTGGCCTCTGGTGGTGGTAATTTGCCTTTGCCAAGAACATTGTCTCAGAACTCTGGTGCACCACAGGTGAATCAAGTTCATCAGGACTGGCTTGTAGCAACTGAAAAACGGTATCAACAAGAACTCACTTCGGCGAATAAGCGAACAGAACGCTTAGAGCATGAAGTGCAAGAAGCTTTAGCGAATAAATCGCGTATTGAAAAATTATTGCTTAACAGCACAGAGCTCTTAAAAGAGTATCAAACGCTTTATGATGAAGGCGGTTTGTCTCGAAATGAATTACGAAACTTTGAACAAAACGTGATTCACCAAGAAGGGGAGCTGGCTGCCGCAAAAGAAAACGTCGCGGCGCGTCAATTGGCCTTAGAAGAAAGCCAAGGTTCACCGACTTTAATTAAAGCCAATTACGATCAAATGCATTTGGATAAACTCACGACAGTGAACCAGCAAATTTCGGTGATTGAAGGCGATATTAAAACCTCGGATCTCACGCAAAGCCGACATCAGATTAAAGCCCCTGTGGGTGGTGTGGTGCATAAAATGGAAGTGCGTGGCACGGATGAAGTGATTGGTGCGGGAGAAGAATTGATTTCGATTGTACCTGATGATGCCAAGTTGGTTGCCGAAGTACAAGTGCCCAACACCGATTTATCGTTTATTCATATCGGTCAAAAAGCAGCGTTGCGTGTTGATGCGTTTCCGTATGCGGTTTATGGCCGGATGGATGCTGAAGTCGTTGCAATATCACCCTCTACGGTCAAAGACAACTACGGCAATCCGTATTATGTGGTGCGCATTAAACCTGTTTCAAACAGTTTTACGTATCAAGGCGAAGAACATCTCATGCGATCGGGGATGACGATTTCAACCGACTTGATTACACGGAATAAATCGATTCTGAGTTTCTTTACCGAGCCGCTGGGTCATCAAATGAAAACCGCCTTTAAAGATCCATCGAATCGTTAGAAAAACTTGAGTTCATCAAATAGATAAAAAACTTATTAGAAGAGAGAAAGTAGCATTAAACAGAATGCATTTTGAGAGCAATATATTGATAACACCACCGCTTTGGTTACGATGTAACCGAGTGATGTTGCCTGCCTTGATGGCTGTACTTGTTGGTTGTAATAGTATTGCAGGTCTTGCTTTAGCAATTGAGCCGTTACCTCCGGTGGCTGAACCTTCACCAAAAATTCCGATGCTGACCTTGCCAATGATCGAGTCATTGGATCCTGATAATGATGTGTTTGCGTTCAATGCAACCGAGGTTGAAGAGACGTTTAAGAGTAAACAAGCTTCGTTTACCACGGTGTTACCAGAAGTGATTTTGGTTGAAGAAGGCACACGCTCAGATATGTTTCCCCCAATGTCTGATGATGCTATGTTTTCGAATTCAGCCAATAACAACGATGATGCCTTTCATACGGTGAGTCAAACCGATACATCAACGGGTGAAAGTAAAACCAAATTATATGCCAGTGCGTCAGTAGATCAAATTGATCCGTATTTTGACGATGATAAAAAACACGCCACGGTTATTTTGGATGTGCCAACCATTATTGCTGCTGTTGATGAAAATAGCTTGGATGTGGCAATGGCCATTAATTCGGTGAAGCGTTCGCGCTGGGAAAAATATGTCGTGGGAGCCCAATTATTGCCATCGGTACGTGGTGAATTTTTTATGGAAAAGCTCACCGGTAGTACTATTATTTTAAATGAAATTCCGCTTTCCATTAATCGTGTAACACAGCAACCCAAGGTGTTTTTAGAATACGATTTCCATACGGGTTTTAAACCGCTCTTTCAATTAAAAGCAGCCAGTCAACGACAAAAGCAAATGCAGAAAGTCTCTGAGCGTACACGTCAACAAACCATGCTAACAGCGCTGCAACAGTATTATTTGTGGAAGCGTGATCAACAAGCAATGGCCGCAGGCTTTCAGAATTTAACTGAAGCACGTGAGCAACGAGAATTGAGTGAGAAAAAATTTGAAACCGGATTTGGTACGCAGCTAGATATTGAACAATCCACCGTGGTTGAGGCTGAGCGTGAAAGTGACGTGTATCAAAGCTTGAATCAACAAGCGTTGAGTAAGCTTAACCTGCGTTTGTTACTTAACATTCCCGATGATTATGCGATTCAATCGGATGGCGAATCGCTGAAACCCGCACAATGGATCGATGACGATTCAGCAAATCAACCTTTAAGTACTTGGTTTATCAAAGCCAAGAAAAACCGTCCTGAAGTGGCGGAGCTGGATGCCATGATTAAAGAAGCCAAGGCCATGATGTGGGCCTCGGTGAGTGATGTGATGCCAGTGATCCACCTCAGTTCGTATATCGGTAGCAACGGACCCGAGCCTGATTTGTACCAACGTTCGTTTCAACGTGGGGTGCGGGCCAATGTGGATGTACTTCGTTTTCTGGGTTTGAATTATGTGAGTACGGTGCAGGTGCAACGGACTCAAGTTCAAAATGCTATTTTGCAAAAAGAAAAAGAAATGAACCGCATGCGCGAGACGTTGGCCAAAGCGTATTTCGATTGGAAATTATCAAGCCAGCAATTACAAACCAATCGCAAAAAAATTCGAAGTGCCTCTGAAGCGTTGCGCATTGCTGAGGCACGTAAGCGAGTGGGTGTGGGTATTAATCTGGAAGTGACCCAGGCACAATCTCAATTTTATAAAGCACAAATGGATTATCTGGATGCCGTGACGCAATACAACACGAGTCAGCTTCAGTTGTTGTATGAAACAGGTCAGTTGTCGACAGAGTCCATTCAATCGGGCCTAGCTTCAAACCCGTTGTCTTTATCGTCGAAATAAACGTTTAAGAAACAAAAATTAAACGTGGATTTAGCTCTAAATGTAACGAAATGTTACGCTTCTTTAAGGCTGATTTCAAAGGGTTTTAGCCAGTTCTGGCTTTTTTTTGATGCTTGTACACGATCCCCCCTTCATTCTTAGCCCATTTTGCCGATAACTCTTTAGACGAGATGTGGGTCTGTTGTTTGAGACAGATTTGACTTGATTTTCAGAGAAAATATCGAACGATTGTGGATTAATTATAGAATTGGAACCGTTAATGGGTACGAACCAGAGCAACGCTTTAAATGAATCTGAGTCCGTGTTTGACCAGTCCGAAAAAGATGCGAACGCAGTTGAAGCATCGGCTGATTTTGGTGTTGAATTAAATCTTTCTGACGCGGGCTTGGTGATTGCCGAAGCCTTTGCCGAAACCTCTGTCTCGGCCGATGATGTTGCCTATTCAGTAACCGATGATGAAATGGCGGCACCAGACGCGGGCCCAACCGATAACCAATGGCACCTTCAAAGTAACACTGGGTATGACATGAACGTGCAAACCGTGTGGCAAGACTATACGGGTAACGGTGTAACGGTTGGTGTGGTGGATGATGGTATTCAAGCCAATCACCATGAATTGTCAGGTAACTATGATGCCTCGATCGATTACGATTTTAATGCGAACACTTCTAACGTAACTCAATATGTGCGTCATGGTACTGCGGTTGCGGGTGTCATTGCCGCAGCCAATAATGGCACAGGCACAACAGGTGTGGCGTATGATGCGACCATCACGAGTTTTAAATTACTCGGTGGCGGTGGTATTTCGTTAGCCGATGTTCAAGGTGCCTTTTCTCAAGACGTTGATATTTCTAACAACAGTTGGGGTTGGACGCAACCGTTTGCTGCTCATAGTATGACTTCCGGTATTGAAAGTACGTTGCAAACATCGGTTACTAATAACCGTGGTGGCTTGGGTACCGTCTTTATTATGTCAGCCGGAAATGATGGCGATATTAATGACAATGCTAATTTTAGCGAAATGAAAAATAGTCGTTTTACCGCAACCATTGGTGCCACAAATGAAAACGGCACATTAACCAGTTTTAGTACACCCGGTACACCTGTTTTGGTATCTGCTCCTGGGGCTGCAGTTTACACCAGTGATGTGACAGGTGGCGGTGGCTACGCTGCTGGTGATTATGCCAGTATGTACGGAACCTCTTTCTCGGCCCCTGCTGTATCCGGTGTGGTTGCCTTGATGCTCGAAGCTAATTCTGGTTTGGGCTATCGTGATGTGCAAGAGATTTTATCTTACTCAGCTGTTCAAACCGATGCTGGGGATGCCATGTGGGAATACAATGGTGCTGAAAATTGGAACGGTGGCGGTATGCACGTGAACGAAGGCTTTGGTTATGGCCTTGTGGATGCGACGGCTGCGGTGCGTTTGGCCGAAACATGGTTTGCCATTGATAACACCGCCAATGTATTTTCAAATGAAATTTCACAGACCTATAATTCAGCCGCGATTAATCAAACGTTTGATAACACCACCGTGCAAAGCATTATTAATGTGGGTGGTGCCATTGATATTGAGCACGTTGAAGTTGTGCTCAATATGTCTCACGCCTATTCTAATGATTTAACCATTACGCTCACGTCTGCTGATGGTACCGAAAGTATTTTATTCGATCGCCCTCCTACTAGTAACGATTATGGTGCGATTAATCAAACGTATCAATCCAACTGGTCTTTATCATCCACACATCACTGGGGTGAATTGGGTGCTGGTAACTGGACGTTGGCTGTAACCGATAATGCTGCGGGCAACAGTACCACATTAAATAGTTGGCAACTGCGCTTATACGGTAATGCCATTGATACAGATGACACCTATGTGTATACCAATGAGTACGCTAATTTTACGGGTGGTGCGAATGCGGCTCGTCGTAGCCTAAGCGATTCGAATGCGGGTAATGATACCATTAATGCCGCCACAGTAAGCACAAACTCTACCATTAATTTAAATGCAGGCGAAACCAGCACCATTGCTGGAAATACCTTGGTGATTGCCAATGGAAATAATATTGAAAATGCCATTGGCGGTGACGGTGCCGATACCATTACAGGTAACGCATTATCCAACACCTTGATGGGTGGCCGAGGCAACGATACGCTTGATGGTGGTGCGGGTATTGATACCTTAATTGGTGGCCGTGGTGATGACACCTATTATGTGGATAGCTTATCGGATGTCATTATTGAACAAGCCAATGAAGGTTATGACATTGTGTATTCCACATTGGCTGATTATGTTTTAAGTGCCCATGTTGAAGAATTGCAACTGGTGAATAATGCCCACAACGTGACCGGTACCGAGAATGGTGAAATTCTATCTGGAAATTCAAACGATAACGTGATGAATGGTATGGGCGGTAACGACACGCTTTATGGCGGTGGCGGTGAAGACACCTTAAACGGTGGCGAAGGCAATGACTTCTTAGACGGCCAAGCTGGTAACGACACCATGAGTGGTGGCGCTGGTGATGATGTTTATGTGCTGAGCAGTAATAGCGACGTTATTATTGAAAACGTGGATGAAGGTTCAGACACCGTACTGGCTGATTTCTCCTTCTCGTTGGCGGATAACGTGGAACGCCTGCGCCTTCAAGGTAGTGGTGATCATGCGGGTAGTGGTAATACTGCTGATAACGTTTTGATTGGTAATAGTGGTAATAATCTTTTAGATGGTAAAGCCGGTAATGATTACCTTGATGGTGGTCTAGGTGTTGATACCATGATTGGTGGTAATGGCGATGACACGTATGTGCTTGATAGTGCCTCCGATATTATTCAAGAAGTCTCATCGGCTGGTGGTAACGATACGGTGATCACAACATTTGGCTACACGCTGGGTAATAACTTAGAAAACTTGCGTATGAATGGTAGCGCCCACGGTGACTCATCGGGTAATGCGTTGAATAACCAAATCTACGGCAGCTCTGGTGACAATACCATTCGTGGCTTTGGCGGCAACGATTATATTGATGGTGGCAACGGCCACGATACCTTATTGGGTGGCATCGGCGATGATGTGTATTACATTCACAACGCGACAAGCGATATTATTATTGAAAATGTGGGTGAAGGTACCGACACGGCGTTGAGCGATGTGACCTACACGATGGTCAATAACCTTGAAAACTTACGTTTGCAAGGCAGCGGAAATATTGGTGGTACCGGTAACGATTTAAATAACAACATCTATGGTAATGGTGGCGCCAATGTTTTAAACGGCGGTAATGGTCACGATCTTCTTGATGGCGGCGGCGGTATTGATACGCTTGCTGGTGGCATGGGTGATGACTCGTATTATGTTGATACAGCCAACGATGTTGTAAACGAAGTGGCTGGTCAAGGTGAAGATACCATTTACGCAACGGCCAATTACACCTTAAGTGCAAACGTTGAAAACATGCGTTTGATTGGTAGCAGTAATATTAACGGAACGGGTAATGCCGACGTGAATGTGATGACCGGTAACAGTGGTAACAACATTCTTGATGGTGGCGCTGGAAACGACGTGCTTGATGGTGGTTTGGGTACCGATACCTTAATTGGTGGCACGGGCGACGATTGGTATTATATACGGAACAGTGCTGATGTCATTACTGAAAACGTGGGCGAAGGCGATGTTGATTATGCCTTTACTTATGTTGATTATGTACTGGGTGATAATGTTGAGCGCTTACGTATGTTTGGCTCTTCGCATTTAGAAGGTACGGGTAACGCGGGTAATAACGCGCTTTACGGTAACTACGGAAACAATGTTTTAAACGGCTTGGACGGTAATGACTTTTTAGATGGTGGCGCTGGTGGCGACACGATGCTGGGTGGTATTGGTGATGACACGTATGTTGTAGACAGCGTTTTAGACACCGTAACCGAAAATGCCGCCGAAGGAACCGACACAGTTTTAAGCCACGCGAATTACACGCTAGGCGATAATTTGGAGCGCTTGCGTTTGCAAGGCAGTGCGAATTTAAACGGCACGGGTAACAGCGAAAATAATATTTTAGTGGGTAACAGCGGTGATAATGTACTCACCGGTGGTGCTGGCGATGACGGTTTGACCGGTGGCGCTGGTGCGGATACCTTTGCGTTTTCCATTGGCAGTGGCGCTGATTTGATTGGTGACTTTTTAAACGGTACGGACTTGATTGATGTATCGGGTTGGAACATTACCGACTTCAATGATTTAATCATCACCGAAGTGAACGGCGACACGCGCATCACGCACGATGCCGGTTCGGCTGACTTGGTAACGATTGATAATGTGGCAAACGTTGATATCGATGCTGGTGATTTTATCTTTGCTTAAGTCTTTTTTACAAGTGCTTTGACTTTTTAGCGTTGGTTAAAGTTGACGTAATACATTAAATCGTCGGGTTTTTCGTTGGTTTTATAGTGCTCTTTCATAAATTCAGCAAAGTCATTTTTGTTGCTGAATTGAACACGTTTGTTTTGCTTTTTAATGTCAGCGATGGTGGCGCTCAGTTCGTCATTATAATCGTGGCCGGGGTGGACGACGTGATCATCGGAAAGAGAGATCAGTGTTTGTAGCGAATCGTATTGTGTTTCAGCACTTCCACCGGGCAAGTCGGTACGTCCACAGCCTTTATTGAATAAGCTATCGCCTGTAAATAAGTGCTTGCCAATATAGATTGATGTTAGGCACGGTGTGTGACCCGGAGTGTGAATGAACGATACGGGAATGCCTGCGATTGATATCGAGTCACCGTCGTTGATATGATCGGTGACAAAAGAGCTTTGAGCCAGCGTGTGCATGATGTAGGGCACGTTATAGACCTTGGCCAATGTTGGGCAGGCCGTAGCGTGTTCGGCATGGGTGTGTGTATCGAGAACGGCTTTTAAGGTCAACTCATTTTTATCAAGCGTGATCATGTAAGAGCCTAGCGTTTCAAGATCCGGATCGATGAGCATGGCTTCTTTGGTTTGGGTGTTGACCACCAAGTAAGACAGGTTGCCTTCACCACTCCACATCGGATGGATTTCTACGGCAGCATCTTTGATGGTATCGGTGTAGACAGTGGTTGGAAAATGGGATAAGTGTATCGCAACATAAGGCGTGATGTGGGTTAAGGTGGATGTGGTTGCCATGGGGGCTCCTCCTATAAAAATATAGTCGTCATTAACGTTTTAATATTTTTAGTTTTATAAGCTACAGTTGGTTCCATCGCTTGCTTCTGTTTTATTCCAAGGCATTTTCTGAAGCATCACGGCCATCATGCAGGTGTCGGTTAAGCCCGCAATGAGCATGCCTACTCCGGCAATGAGGGCTAAATACCAAACGGCTGGAATGCTAAGCCCCGTTAGTACCATCACGCCAACAATAATTTGCACTTGGCGCATAATGGAGATGCCACTTTTAAAGGAGTTTGTAGGTTGGTTTGATCGCTTCCAATTTTGTAGACCGCCTTCAAGCAAGGTGAGGTTTTTAAACCCGTGTTGTTCTAGGGTTTGGTACGCATTTTTGGCTCTGTTGCCTGAACGGCACGATACGACGATGCGCCCGTGGTTTTCGAGGAGTTCATCCTTACGGGAGAGCAGTTCATCAAGGGGGATGTTGAGGCTGCCGGGGATGTGTTCGCGTGCAAATTCGTCACGACTGCGCACGTCTAAAATCAAGTGCGATGCGTCCACGTCGTGTGGGGTGCATTGGTTAATATCGGTGGTGGGTTGGGTAGTGGTCATGGGGAGAAGTCCTTTTTTGTGATGGGGTCGACGATTTGTGAACGGGGGTTAGTCGTCGCCACAGTAGATGGTTTGCAGGAGGGTGATGAGTTTGAACATGCGTTTGTCTTTCACGGCATAAAACACGTGGTTGCCCTGTTTTTTGGTGGTCAGAATGTTACGATCTCGCATGGTGCTAAGGTGTTGGGATAGGTTGGGTTGCGAGGTTTGAAGCGCATCAACCAGAGATTGCACGTTTTGAGGCCCGTGTTGAAGCGAGCATAAAATACCAAGGCGAATAGGGTGCGCCAGTGCTTTAAGGCATCGGGTGGCTTGGTCGAGCTTATCAAAATCAATGTGCTTGCTTGCTGTTGGCATTGGGGAGTAGGGTATCCTATATAAGTATATTCTTATTTTATTATATAGGATAACTATGTATTGTTCAACCCTTTGTAACGACGAACATAAAAAAGGACACGCTGGATGAAAAAAAGGGAGTGGGCTATACTGACGGGGATAAAGTAAGCAAACGGGGATGAATGGGATGAGTACCTTGGACTGGAACGTTTTGATACCCATGCTGTGGCGGGCACACATAGCGGCCAACTGGTTTTTGGTGGGCTTAATTTGGTTTGTGCAGGTGGTGCATTACCCGTTGATGCGTGACGTGGGGTTGGAGACGTATTGCGAGTACGCCAATCGCCACACAAGGCAAACCACGTGGGTGGTGGCCGTGCCGATGTTGTTAGAGGTGTTCACGTTGCTGTTTTTACTCTACAACCCACCAGAAGGCGTGCCGATAAGTAGCTTGCTTGTGGCGGTACTGATGTTGGGCATGATATGGGTAGCCACAGCACTATTCTCTGTTCCCAACCATAGCAAGCTATGCAAAGGCTTCGACCCCAAAGTTCACAAGAACCTAGTAAACACAAATTGGATCAGAACAGTGCTTTGGACAGTGAAGGCGCTTTGGTTGAGTGGCTTTGTTTAGGTGAAAAACTAATTGTTATGGCCATGTCCTATGCCGTAATCAATGTCAGATACATCAATATCTTTGCCAGGGGAGTTTTTTAAAAACTCTTGGTAACTTTCATTTTTATTTTTATTGAGACGACAAAGATAAAAATAAGCAAAACAAATGAAAAAATAAGGTATTGCTCTTATGTAGTCAAATTCGGTAAAAGATTCAGAAAAACCAGGTGAAACTCTTGTGAAAAAATGATAGAAAATAAAGAGGAGTGCTATTGTTAAACCGAGATGGAATTGTATTTTTAAGTGCGTTAGCATTTTATTGTTTGGACGATGTTTACCAAAATAATAATGTATTTCTTGAAGGTCTTTCTTCTTAAGGTATTGTTTTTCAATGTTTGCGATTATAGCTAGATTCCTATTGTACCAATATCCTGCATCTAAAAGATGACTTAATAACCAAGTGCAAACAACTAAAATTAATGTTATTGAAAAGTCAATAGGCATAAATTCTTGTTGACTAAGTCCTAATATTGACAAGGTGCCTAGGACTGTAGCAATCGATTGCCATGTGACTGTGATATGACGATTAATATCATTTAGCATTTGGTCGTACATTTTTAATAGTAATTCATCACGTAAAGCCATCTATATATCCTTAGTTTATTTTCGGAGCAACATAGTTTTTCCATATTAAATTAATGTTTTTCAATGATTCTTCTACACATCTTTCATACCCTCCAATTGGATGCGGTTTGAAAGTTTTACCATTAAAATAATCTCCAAATTTTGCATCGAGTGTGAATCGGTTACAATCAAAAGAAACAACTTGCATTTGATCTGCAAGTTCTCTTTGTTTATCTGGTCGGCCACCGAGTAAATGAACAGCTCTGGTGAAGTTTTTTATTGGTATGTCGGTACCACCGTATTTTGTTGGCACACTGTATGCAAAAATAAAGTCATTGGGGATTTGTTTTTCCATTATTTTTGACAGTTTTGGATCTTTAGGAACTAGAGCTACTTCTTCAGCATACCTTTTTAATTGGTAGGCCTCTTCAATTATTCGGTCAAGATCTTTTATAGATTCAATATCTCTAGCAATAGTGAGTTTGGGGTTTATGTTGGAAACTACATTTAGATGTTTTTCAAAACTATAATTTTTCCAATCAATATCAATGAAACATACTTCTGGATTTTTAATATGTTTGATATCCCTTAAATTAGTATATCTTGCACCTGCCAACCAACCATGTTTTTCCGCAAGCGAAAGAACTTTTTTACTGTGTGTAACATATTTGGTTACTGCCATTAAAATTACCTTGCTATCAATAAGTGCGATGATTATAACAATAAAGAGTAATTACTACACAACTTTGATTTTACATCCCCCCGTGTCCCTCTTATAATGGCTTGACTTACTTTTTGCAAATGATGGAGTTTTGCCACTTATGGATTTAATGCGCTCTTTGGACAAACGCTCGGTTAAGTTGATTAACTCGATGTTTGACCCTGCCGCCCTTTCGCTAACCGAGGACACTCTTGCCAGTATGACTCAGCGTGACCCGTCTCTGCCCTTGTACGAGGATCGCAAGCTGGAATTGGCCGAATTCTATAACATGACCCCTGAGCAAGCTGGGCAAATCGCCAGTATCGAGGACAAAGACGCCCTTGAAAACATGTTTGTAGACACCGACACCGATACCGGCCTGTTGGACAACTACCGCTCGGCCTCCTTGCTGTATACCGGTCGCCTGATGATGAAATACACCCGCTTCCCCGTGGCCGTCAAGCTCATCCCATACCTCAATAGCAAATTCATCCCCGCCAAGCGCAAAAACATCCGTGTTCTGGACTACGGCTGTGGGGTGGGCGACTATGGCTTGGCCTTTGCCACCCAAGGCTACCGCATCACCGTGCTTGATATCCAAGGCGGCAACCTCGATTTTGCCAAATGGCGCTTCGAGCAACGCAACATCCCCGTGGATGTGGTTCCCGTCACCGATGATAACCTCTACCCAGCCCTAGAGCCTCACAACATTGTGCTGGCCGGTGAATTGCTTGAACACGTTCGTGACCCCATTGCTGTGTTGAAAAATATCTTTGACTCCACCCCCAAGGGCGGTTATCTGTGGCTATCAGGCTATCCTGAG
>CAYGPY010000062.1:0-12198 GCA_964351765.1 uncultured Vampirovibrionales bacterium | reverse complement strand
GCTGTATGGAGTGCTTTATTAAATAGAGCACGTTACTAATTTTTGATTGATGACGTCTACGACGTTTTGACAAGCCTGTGCCCCAAAAATAGTGGGTAGCTGTTCTGTGTCATCAGTGTTTAAACAGTTAGAAAGTTCTTCTTCGAGTTGTTGTGTGTTCTCAGCAACCTTAACATAACCTCGTCGCGATAGAATGAACGGGTCATTACCCACACGATCAATTTGAATACTAAGTAAGGGCTTTCCGACTAAATAGGTTTCTAATAAAAGCATCGACGACATTCCGATAATCGCTGAAGACATGGCTATCAAATCCCAAGGTGCTATTTGCTGGTCGATAATGATACGAATGTTGGGATGTGTGAAATTTTCGAGAACGTCATTATAATTATCAGGGTTTTCTCTGGGATGCAATTTAATGATAACAGTGTGGTGGTCTGAGCTATTCTGGCTAGCATAGTTCTTAAGTGACGTGATGAAGTGAGCGAAGGTAGATTTTTCTGTATATCCAAAATCAATAGCACCATTTGATGTTTTGTGGAGTTCGGTCAGTGGTTCTGAAATAAAGGAAATGACCTTGCTAGACTTATTAATAGTTTGTGATTTTTTTAGGGCTTGAGCTTGAGTCTCTCGTTGATCTGCGTTTTCTTTCCATCGCTTTTGAATCCACTCAAAATAGGGTTGGCCACTTACAGCGATCTGGTTTTTGTTAAAGCCAACGGCAAGCATCTCTTGATGAGCTTCATCATCCATCACAAAGATGGTGTCTGGACACCATGTCAAGTCAGGGTCCGCGATATACTTTGTTCTTTCGGACACCTTATACGGAGAAAAGCGAATATCGTAATTAACCCATTGATCCAGAATGGCCGCTGAGGGAATCTCTAGTTTTTTTGCCGAGAGCCAAATGAGATTTTCGGTTTTATCTTCGGCACTGGTTCCGGTTAAAATAAAATCAACGCCTAAGCCCTTTAAAAATGATTCAAAGGCTTCAACGCTATCTATGTGATCTAACTCGTTAATATCACGTCCCGTAAAGCCCGCTTGTTGATATTTATCGAGTGCCGTATCTTTTCCCCACAGTAATACTTCAAACCCATTATTTTTCAAGGGCTGTATGAGTGGCATGACTGTATTGGCACCACCAGGGTCTCTGGAAAAGATAAGAATGCGACGAGCTTTGTTCAAGTGTAAAACCTTCTTATTAAGCTGTGATTGTTTGCTTATTAACGGAGCTAGGAACAGAATGAATAGTACTCTATTCTAGAATAAACCGACGGCGTAAGGAAATGTATCGAGATTGAGCTGTCTCAGTTATACTAATAGAGAATAAACACGTTCTATTTGAATCTATAGGTGACTCGATTTTGACCCTGTCAACACCCTACAACGTTTTAATTATTGGTGCCGGAAAAATGGGTGCTTTTTTTGATTCGCCTATTGATACTCAAGTTTTGAGCCATGCTCATGCAGTATCTAAGGACGAGCGCTTTAACCTGTTGGGGTTTATTGATACGAATGAAGCGCAATCTGAAAAGGCGTCGGCTTTATGGAATGCACCGTCATTTACGTCTTTAGAGGATGTTTTAGCCAAGCATCGGATTGATGTGGTTGTGATTGCTTCACCTGATGAGACTCACCATGATTTTTTAATGAGTTTGGTAAACGCATCTGTGCAATTAGTGATGGTTGAAAAACCCTTTGTTGACAACCTTGAAGAGGGTCAACGAGTACTAGCGGCCTACCAGACGTCGAGCGTACAGTTATTGGTTAACTATTCACGTCGCTTTATTCCAGAATATTTCGAGCTGCAAACAGCCATTAATAATGGGGATTATGGTCAGTACTTATCTGGTACAGGCTATTATGGAAAGGGCTTAAGGCACAATGGGTCGCACGTTTTGGATTTGACCATGATGCTACTAGGACCACTGGATGTCGTTTCTGTGGCAAAAGGTATTGAAGATTATAATGCGGATGACTTGAGTTATAGTGCTGTGCTTTCTACACAATATAATGAGTTGCTTCATTTACAAGCGGTTGGTGCCAACCACTTTACGCATCTTGAAATAGATCTGGTTTTTGCTTCTGGCCGAATCCGTATTTTGGATTGGGGACGTATTGTTGAGACCTACGGCTTACAAGACGACACCCAGTATGCCGGTCATAAGACATTAAAATTAACCTCCAAAAAGGACGTTGCGCTGAGTTTATCACTCGTAAATGCGTTTGATAACATCTATAGCATTTTAACAACAAGTGCCCCTCCTCTGTGTTCGGCTCAAAATGCCTGCGACGTGTTGAAATTATGTGAAAAAATTCAAGCGTGCTCTACCAAGAGTTCTTGAGAGTTCAAGAGAGAACCCCTTAATATTAACTGACGCTATATTTGTGGTAGTATTAATGCGTCTTGGTTAAATAGAGTTACTTTTACACTAGGATTTAACATGCCTTTAAAAACGCAATCTAAGCTTGCCATCCATGGTGGGTCTAAAGTCCGTACAGAGGTTTTCCCTGCTTACCGAACCATTGGCGAGGAAGAAAAAGAGGCTGCCCTGCGTGTTTTAGACAGCGGTGTTTTGTCCAACTATCTAGGGCTCTGGCATGAAAATTTTTATGGCGGTACCGAGGTGCAGGCTTTTGAGACTGAATGGGCCGAGCATTTTAATGTGAAACATGCCATCAGTGTTAATTCCGCCACGTCGGCTTTGTTTGCAGCGGTTGGCGCCGTTGGTATCGAACCGGGTGATGAGGTTATTGTTTCGTCATTCACGATGACAGCATCTGCTGTTGGCCCCTTACTTTATGGCGCCATTCCTGTTTTTTCAGATATCGAGCCTGATTTCTATTGCTTAGATCCTAAGTCGGTTGAAGCCTGTATCACTGAGCGAACCAAAGCCATTATTGTTGTTGATATTTTTGGCCAACCTTATGACGCTGAGGCGATAAATGGCATTGCAAAAAAACATAACTTAGCTGTTATTGAGGACTGTGCTCAGGCACCAGGAGCTAAATATGGTGACCAATTTGCAGGCACGTTGGGTGATATTGGTATCTATTCACTGAATTATCATAAGCATATTCACACGGGTGAAGGTGGGATGCTTGTAACCAATGATGATGATTTGGCAGAGCGTTTAAAGCTGATTAGAAACCATGCCGAGGCTGTGATTAACGGCAAGCACACCAACCCAGAAGAATTAACACCTGAGTTATTGACCAACATGGTTGGATTTAACTACCGAATGACAGAAATAGAAGCCGCTATTGGTCGTGAACAGCTTAAAAAGCTAGATGGCTTACTTGCGACTCGTCTAGAAAATGTTGCGTACTTAAATACGGAGCTCGCAAAAATACCTTGCATCACTCCAACTAAAGTTAGAGACAAAGCGACGCACGCCTACTATGTGCATCCCTTACAGTTTGACGAAGATATTGCAGGCGTATCAAGAAACGTATTTATTAATGCTGTAAAATCCGAACTAGCTCCGATGGCTGGCCTCGAGAGTGCTGGTGTCCATATTACGTGTGGGTACCTTAGTATTCATAAACAACCGATGTTTCAAAAGAAGATAGCCATCGGCAAGCATGGGTACCCATGGACCTCACCACTTTATAAGGGCACGGTTGATTACACTGGAGACATTTGCCCTGTAACAGAGGAAGTGAATGCCAAACGACTTTTTCATCATGACATTATGCTTCCCCCTTTAGGGCAGAGTGATATGGATGATGTTATTGCTGCCTTTAACAAAGTTTGGGATAATCGAGAACAGCTTCTCGTTCAATAATCCCTCAGTGAAAGTTCAAAGTAACCACTACGTTTACACAACCAACTTACGAGACTTTAATGATGAAACATCCTTTCTTGATTGGTGATTCGATTTACCTTAGAGGTCTTTTACTTTCTGATGTGGAAGGTGATTACGTAGATTGGCTTAATGATAGTGATGTGTGCCAGCATAATAGCCATCACGTGTTTCCTTATTCAAAAGAGGCAGCCAAAGACTATATTCATTCGGTTAACGCCAGCAAGCGTCATTTAGTGCTTGCCGTTTGCTTGAATGAGAGCGATCGTCATATTGGTAATATCTCACTTCAAAATATTGATAGCATTGTTCACAAGGCCGAGTTTGCCATTATGATGGGCGATAAAAATGAATGGGGTAAGGGCTATGCCAAAGAGGCGGCTTATTTACTCTGTAACCATGGGTTTAAGGCATTAAACCTAAACCGAATTGAATGCGGTACCACCAATACTAATGTTGCAATGCAAAAACTAGCATCGTATCTAGGTATGGCTGAAGAGGGATGTCGCCGACAATCTCATTATAAAAACGGAGAGTATCTGGACTTGATGGAATACGGTGTTCTTCGTTCCGAGTTTATTGCTAAGTTTCAGTTGGAAAAACTCTATCAAGAGAGTGGAGCTTAGCCATGTCAACACAACGGCGTATCGCCATCATCACGGCCAAGGGCAGAAGCCGGCGTATGCCGGGTAAAAACATCAAAGATTTCTTTGGTAAGCCTGTTATCGCCTACTCAATTGAAGGCGCTTTAAACTCGGGGTTGTTTGATGAGGTTATGGTCTCGACCGATTGCCCAGAGATTGCAGAGATTTCAAAGCAGTACGGTGCTCAGGTTCCTTTTATGCGTTCAGCAGAGATGTCGGGCGATGATGTCATGTTGTATTCTGTGGTGCAGGAAGTGCTGACAAACTACAAAGAACAAGGTCAAAATTTTGACTGGCTTTGTGCCATGTTGCCCACCGCTGTGTTTATTACGTCCGATAAGCTAAATGCCGCTTGGAAAATGTTAGAAGTTAAGCCTGATGCGGATGGGTTGATTACGGTTGTGCGTTTTCCTGACCCCATTGAACGCGCATTGAAACTTACTGACGAGAATGTCGTCAGTATGGTTTGGCCCGAGCATATTCACTCGGTTAGTAACGAGCTACCGCCTCGTTACCATGATGGTGGCCAGTTTTGGTGGATGAGATCGGATGCTCTGTTTGCCCAGAACAAGCTTTACGCTGATAATGCATTAGGTATGGAAGTACCTGAATATGAAGCTGTAGATATGGATAATGAGACAGACTGGAAGATGGCTGAACTTAAATATCAGCTATATACCCAACAGTTTGCAAAGCAGATTTAATGACGATGACACCTAACAATTCAATGCAACTTCGCTGTGTAACGGCTGATGATTGTGATGCTGTATTCAGCTGGCGTAATCATTCTGAAACGCGTAAGCATTCTTCAGATTCTGCTCCGCTCGTTCTGGAAAATCATGGGAACTGGTTTCATTCTCAGTTAACATGTAATGACTCGTTAATGCTTATTGGTGAGGTTGATCGGGTTCCTGTTGGCGTGGTTCGCTATGATTTTCAAGGTGATCAGTCCGAGATATCTGTTTACGTGGTTCCGGGTGAATACCGTAAGGGCTATGGAACGGAACTACTGCATACATCTAAACGCTATCTTGAAGAGCATTTCCCTAATATTAAGAGTGTGAATGCCGTTGTTATGTCTGAGAATGAAGCCTCACACAAGTTTTTTCTGAATGCGGGCTATGTGTTTTTTGAAACAAGCAATAACAGTACCACCTATACGTTAAGCCTTGCCTGATGAGCGATGTCGACTTGGTGGTAACACGTTGGCTTGCCTGTTAGGTCACTGCTACCTCACAGCTGGCACTCTCACGACGTTTTTCTAAATGAAGAATGGCTTTTCTGAAAGACTCGCCTACTTTTTTTGCGTTGGCTGCTTCGTCAAATTCGCCTTTTTTAATGTAAAGCTTACTCGTTTCGCCTCGGCCCGCTTTGCGTAATAGCATTTGAACGGCATCGCTTAGTGTTTTTTCGTTAACCGTGTTGCTTGTCACATCGGCCATGGTTGTTGCCGCATTGTAGTGCGTTACACCCGGTAGTGATAAGTACCAAGGGCGTCCAAAGGCTAGAACTGATTTGCCAAACTGAAGTGCTTCCCAACCGGCTGTGCCTGTAATGGTAGCAGTCACTTGGGCCTTGGCAATCATTTCATGCGAGTTGTAGTGATGCGGTACAAAAACAAGGTTTTTTATTTTACGAAGTCGATTATAAAATATTTCGCCGCGCATAAACTCGGTTTGATGAATATTTTCTTTGGCATAAATTTTCCAGCCCTCAGGTAGTATCTGGGATAAACGCTCTAGAGCCAATAACTGATCTACAAACTTATCACCCAAGGGGCAGCTGCTCATTTCGGGCTGTAAATGCATGGGGAAGTAAACAAAAGGCACGTCAAGGCTAGGGCTTGGTGAGACCACTGCGTTTCGGTTGCGAATAAACGTTTTATACCGGTTGTATTTTAAAAAGGCGTATTTATGCCCTTTAAAGTATTGCTTTAGGGCATCGATAACGCTAAATGTAGGGGGTGTATACGTTTTTAGATAACCCAAGTACTGATCTAGTTTTTTTCGTGTGTTCACAGGTTCCGCATCAGGTTCGGAAATCAGGGGCAACTGCTTAAAGTGCCCAAAATCATTCACATCAAACACATAGAAAAAGCGTTCAGGAAAGAGTGTTGGGAAAATTAAAATCGTATCAATACCCATTGCTTTAGCAAGCGTGTAGAGAATAAAGTCTTCGCCATAATGCGTGATCGTGTCAATCATAACCAGTTCAATATCGTTCTGGCTTAATAGGTGGTAAAAATAATCAAGTTGCTGGTGAAAGAGGTTTAGAAAATCATGCATTTCATAGGCATAGGCATTCACAAAGTGATTACGTCGATTCGCCATCTCAAGGTAAAGGTAGAGCTCTTTTGTTACTTCGTTGTAAAGCTCATCGGGGCAAGCAACTGGAGATTCAAACAGAAAGGACATGTCTCGTTCCATAAAGTTTTTACGAGAATAGTCACAGCGCTTTTCCGTGCCAATCCAGACGCTTACATCGCAAATTTTTTCATCTTTAAGATAGTCAATAATGGGGGCGAACTCATACGTGTATCCCCAGACCAATGTTTTTAACATGGGTATAAAACCTTTAGTTGAAGTGGAAGACTTGAAAGACAAGGATAACACGAAACTTAACATCATTATGTTAAAAAAAGAGAGAGGGCTTTGATTAATCAGAGTTTAAGATTTAAAAACAATTAAATTCTTTAAGATAGTTCTATAAACAGAGGGATGCTTATGCTAAAATTAGCTTAAATACTTAAATGGAGCCCCCCTATGCTTGGTGCTATTGAAGAACAGATTCGCGAATATAAACAATCGCAGAAAAAAGAAAAATACTTAAAACAACTTGTTTCTGTTTATGGAAACCCATGGTATAAAGAACGTGGGAATTTCAGGGATACTGAGAGTCGGAAGCAAGATAGCATCGCCTCAAAATATCAGTGTCGTTTTGATAATGACCAACAAGCCATTTTAGAGCAGATAGTGAGCTTGGCTAAGTTATCCGAAAAACAACTTGAGCATGCCCATGCGTCTCTGACACAAGTTTTAGGTTTAGTTATTGATAATAACGCGGGGTTATCAAGCCAAAACATTAAACAACGTTTAAATAACGTCGATGCGTTTTTAGGCGATAAAGGCGAACTGGCTGATTTTGAACAGATTAAAAGGCCCTTGATTAAAGTTATCTTGGATACAGTGATTGAAGAAGGTACTGTTCCCAAGTTTTATGATTTTGATTATGTTGACGATATTGTTCCTATTATCAAGAGTCGATACTTAAAAGCAGACCGAACATCGGATGAGAGCTTAAGTGGACGTATGTTAGCGGTACTGTGGCTGCTTTGTTCTGATGAACCTGCTGATTCAGAATACACAACATTGCCTGAAAAATTAGTTGCACTTCTTGGTAGCGATCATGGCTATGTGCCAAATCGTGGCAAAATTGACCCGCAAGCAGCCGACACCATTTCGGATGTTGTGGATGAATTTGTTAATATGCGTGGCCAGGATGATCCCAAGCGCTTTTTGGATATTAACTTAATTTACTCTATGCGTGTTCGCCATGATAAAGAACCCCCTTATTCTAAACGTGATTTATCTCTAATACGTGGGTTTGAAACGAACCATCATTTGATGCTCAGAACCATTGTTCGGTTAATTAAAGATGAAAAAATTAAGTCTGATGATGAAATATTGATTATTGGCCCAAGACACGTTGATGAAATTAAATTTTTCAGAAATCACTTAGGGCTTAAAAATACTGTGGGTCTGGACCTGTTTAATGAAAAAGACCTTGTGATGTATGGTGATATGCATGATATGCCATTTGAGGACAATCGTTTTAAGCTGATCTATTCTGCTAAAACCTTCCCTTATGCTTACAACCTTCGTGCTGTTATTAATGAGCTTGGCCGTGTGACTCAGCGTTCAGGCTATATCATTAATATTGACTCGGCTGGACGTGCAACAGGCCCTGATCCTCTTGGTAGAACAGATACCGTTAATCTTGATACCGTGTTGGATATGTACTATCCGTTTCCTCACCGTGTGGTGGCTCAGGATTCAGGACGCAGCCATAATCCAGAGAAGCGCTCTTGTTGGCCTTGTTATGCCATTGAATTGTATTAACTGGGAAAGCCTTGGGTATGAGTATCAATACCGATATTGCTACAAACACTTTAAGTTCTGCAGAGGCAATTTCTTTAGAGTCTCAATTTGATAAAGATGGCTACGCTGTTATTAAGAACGTGTTGTCCTCTTCTCGTGTTACTGAGTTGCGACATATTATTGCTAATCATATTGAGTCAAATGAGCAAGGCATTTTTGGGCAGCCTGATGAGCTTATAAAAAAAGTGTATAAGGACAAAGAACCCGTAAAAGGAATTATTACGGATCTATTTGTTAACTGCCCCGATGTCTTAGATGTGGTTTGTAATGATAAGGTTGCTGATGGCTTGAAGGCTATTTTAGGCGACGCTTTTATTATGCTGCCCGATTCTACGGCTCATTGGGGATATTACAATATTCTTCATACGGACACCACGACAGCTGAGCAACAAGGTTGGATGTATCATAAAGAGGATGATTATAGAATCATTGTTGTTGGCATGTACCTGCAAGAAAACGAATCTAACGGGGGCGGCTTATATCTGGTTCCTGGCTCACATAAAAAGCCCGACCCTTTTGTATCATTACGAAAAGAGCTTCCAGGTAAGCAAGCAAAATTGAAAAAATCATTATGGAAACGCTTTTTAAAATGGATTTCATTTAATCGTTTGTATAATTTTGAGCAACCTTTTTTATCTCACCCTGACGGTGTTGATGTGAATACGGGACCGGGCGATGTTATTATTTTTGATATGAGATTGCTCCATCGCTCAAGTTTTCCTAAGAGTACTAAGGCAACGCCAGACGGTGGAAAGATGTCGGTGTTTGTTCATTGTTCTCGGAACAACCGTCATGCTCAAAATTATGTGGACTATATTAAAACGAAATATCAGGCTTATAGTCACCTGCATGACGAAACCAGAGACATTTCTGAGCAGCAAGCACGGTGCAAAGAATATGACTTTGTGGGTTTGTAACGTACTTATAACAATGTTTAAAACAGGTTTTACTTATGTTCTTTTCAAGTAAACGAGACAAGCGTCTACGGCGTTTAATCAAGACTTACTCAGATTCTTTTTCACAAGAAAAGCGTTCTTTAAGAGATTTTAAATTTACTCACCAAGCGCAACGAACGCAATCTTCCCATCATAGATTTAAGCAAGATCTTGCGACTATCGGTGAAACACTAATCTGTCATCTTGAATTACCACAGAGCAAAATCCTAGATGTTACCAGTGTTGTAAGTCGTTTTAGTGATGAATCTACTCAGGCAGCTTTAAAGACTCTTTTTGGTAATTCCCCTATTGCCTTAACTCAAGAGAGATTACCAGAGTCCTCAACTGAAAAAGAAAACAAGAATGAATCACTGCTGGTACTTCAGCTTATTTTAGATCAAGTGATTGAAGAAGGACGTGTCCCCAATTTATATGACTTTAGTTATATCGATGACATTGTGCCTATTGTAAAAAGCCGATATCAGGGTGATGATGGAACAACTTTGACCTCATGTTCTGAACAGATTTTACATGCATTATGGCAGTGTACAGGTAATGACGTGAAAGACTATTGTGATAAACAAGTGGCAGGAAAAATAAATACTGTTTTGAGTGTTGAGCACAGATATCAACCAAAGCGTTTTCCTATTCCTTTTAATTCTAGTATTTCTGAAGCCCGAGAGAAAGAATTACGTGATTTGAACGCGCCTGAAAACCCTGAACGTTTTCTGAAAATTTGTGGTGATATTTTTGATGATATCAATCAGAAAACGGAAGATGGTGCCGCTGATAGAGAACTTTCTATTCTGTATGGCTACGAGATGAATCATCACTTGTTATTACGGACGCTCCTTGGTTTGAAATCAAAGGGGTGTATAACAAAAGAGGATCGTGTACTTGTGCTAGGTCCAAGGCACGTACATGAAATCGAATTCTTTAGAGAGTTTTTAAACCTACCTAAAACAATAGGACTCGACTTGGTGGGCGATGGTGATATTATGATTGCTGGTGATATGCATAACATTCCTTTTGAGGCTAATACGTTCAAGCTTATTTATTTCGCAAATACCCTGCCTTATGCTTATGATATGCGACAAGTCCTTAAGGAAATGAATCGCGTGCTCGAAAAGCCTGGTTACATTGCAGGCTTTGATAGATGTAATTCAACGAACTCGCCACACCCACTTGGACGAAGTGATGTGATTAACTTAGAAACGGCATTGACGATGTATTACGAATTTCCCCATAGTGTTCTTGCCGCAGACGAGGGGCGGACAGATGACCCTCAGCGATTAGGTGATTTTCCTAATTACGTGATTGAGTTTATGTAGAATCCTTAACACTTACCCTAAAAAATTCATAGGGGAATGTTAAGGGTTCTTTAGGGTGTAATTGCTGATATGAAAGCCTTTCACTGATTCTGGTTTTGTTTTTGTTGTATTCTGTTTAGGTTTATATTAATTTGTGTTCACAAGGAATCAGGCAGTTTGGCAGCTGATACTGCATTGAATTTGCGCGGTAATCAGCCAGCCCATTAGTAATTGAGAGCGTAAGGCTATTCGGAATGAATTCGTTTAGAATCTCGTAAGCGTAATCTTCATTTGGACACATACTTCATACCATCATGGTTGAAATGCTTGGCTCAATGAAGTTAGCAATAGGCAGGAGAACATCCAGAATGTTTAGACCATTTAGACAAGTAACAGCCCTTTTTGTGGCCATATTATTTATTTTACTTGTTCCACAGATCGTACTGGCTAGCCAGTCAGCACTATCTAGCTCAGCACCAGAGCAACAGGCTCTTAACGAGACAATGATAGATACAGCCAATATGAAGCTATTAGAAACCTGTGGTGATGGCTCTGAGGATTGTTTGATTGCTAACACGGGTTCGAGTCGAAATGATTCTATCTTTAGGGACAGTAACGACCAGACGAACCGCATTACGTCCATCACGGTTTTCTCTGTACTTACAGGCGTGATGATGATTCACTTGATGCGTAGTTTTATTAACTACCGTAATGCACCACCGTCCGACTCAAGCGATGTAGCCGAAATTAAACAAGAGCTTCAAAAGGCTGAAGCGCTTTCAGCGATGGTAAACCTACCATTGTTAATGCGAGGTGACTTCGTTCTCTTTTTCCCAAGTTTGATATTGGCACTTAATTTACTCCACCCGTTGCGTAACGGAAGCGGTCTCTTCCTTTCTGATGTAGCGGGCTTCCATTTGATGTCGATGCAAGAAGTAATGATACCGTTGATGATTATTCAGCTTTTAGGCACGATTGTTATGGCGAACCTTTGGATTGCTCCAAATGGTGATAAGAGTCAAGCCGTGACAGAAAAACTTCAAAGCAACGAAACAATCACTGTCATTCCTGGTGCAAATGCCCTCGAAGGTGTTTCTCAAGGCAGTATCTATGAATCACTAAACTCAAGTAGCAACCCTGAGCAAGCAGAGCGCTGGGGAAGTGTTATTGAAGGCTTACCCATTGCAATAAGCGTCATGGATTTCTTTTTTCTAGGAGGCTCAATGGGCTCTGTGGTTGGTGAAGAAATTGCTCGCGCAGTTGAGCGTGCAGCAGAAGAAAACCGCGCTTTTATTGCCGTTAATGCATCTGGTGGTGCGCGTATGCAAGAGGGCGCGTTATCC
>CAYGPY010000061.1:0-12215 GCA_964351765.1 uncultured Vampirovibrionales bacterium | reverse complement strand
GTATTGATTGAGCATTGTTACTAGTTTTGATTTTAGGATTGAGTTTTATTTTAGCTTTAGCTAATTCAGCGTAGGCAAGAATTTTTAAGAGAGACAGAGGACACAGAGATATGGCTTTTCAGATGACGAATTTGGGTGCACCAATGGCACAGCCCCCTATTAATTTTAATATATCGCTTGCGGGTAATGCAGGTAACCCAACACAACAACCCGTGATGGGACAACCTTCAAGTATGTTGCCAGATTTTGGCATGACTCAGCCCATTAATTTTAATATTGCACTCGCCGGTAACACGGGTGGCCAAGCACGACAAACCATTGCTGCGCCATCATCGGGTCCTGCGGTTGCTCCGCCGGAGCAACAGTTTTCGTCAATCGTGCAACAGTACGACCGCAATCAAGATGGTGCGTTGAGCAATGAAGAAATTTTATTGGGAGCTAATGAGTTAGCGATTAGAAAACAAGAATTAACGGACATCAGTATGATGCCCGGTAGCGAGAGTCTTCATATTGGTGAACAGTTAAACCGCATTAATTACACGGGTTCCATATTTAATACGTTTTTAAACGGCGGTGCCAATGGAACAGGACTTCTTCCTGATGCGAATCAGGATGGCTTGATTACTCAGGCTGAAATTGATCAGCTGGCTGCTGCCGATGGTGATGCCACGACACTGAATAGTGCTGACTTCAGCACTGCGTTTAATGATCAGGGTGTGTATCAGCCAGGAGGTGCTCAACCACCTGCAACAGGTGGTCAACAAGGCTTTATTCAATTGATGCAGAGCATGATGCAGTTGATGACAACGATGTTGGGCTTTATGAGTAATTTATTTCAGCGATAGAAATTATCGGAATTTAAGTTTAGTGAGTGCGCAATAAAAAGAATTGTCTGTTTTGGTGTTTAACCAAGGCGGGCAATTTTTGTTGTGTTTGGTGTTTATTTATTTCACAATTCTAGTTGTCGTACTATTTCTCACAATAGCGTTCATAACGATTCTCGAAGGGTTTTTATACATGCGTGTTTTACCACCAACGTTTCAAACATTAGTAAAACCAAATCATGCCGCGTCTAATCAATTGGTTCCAGCCACGACGGATACCGTTCAGTTTGGTGGCATTAGAACCGAACACACCCCTCTTGTGGAAACGATGAATAACGGCGATAAGTATCTAACCGTCTCGTTTGAATTGTTTTATGACGAGGATGAAGACGGCCATGAAGGGGATGAATTTACCTTGGGACCCGATGATTTTGAAGAAATTGTAGATGAAACAGGTCGCGTTACCATTGGGGTGCCTGTCGATCAAGCGCTAGGGTTGTCGAGTGCGGCGATGATCTATGAGGGTAATGCCTTTGAAGTGGCTAGCTTTAGTGAGTTTGAAGAGGTGATGAGCTTGTACGAGCACTTTTATCAAGAAGACGTGCCCGAAGATTATTGGCAGGATCCGGTTAATCAATTTGAACCGCAGAGCTTGATCAAGCCATGGTTGCAAGGGGTGGTTGCGTTGGGGTTCAAATTTGGTGATTATCGCTGGATGGAACCGAGCTTTATGCATCGAAATAATTAGTTAGAGCGTGCCTTGGGAAAATTAAAGTTTTTAGTAGTTTTGACGATAAAACCCTATGGTAAAAATGATGAGAAAAAGAGCACTGGGTTTTACCCTAGCCGAGCTGTTGGCAGCCTTGGCGATATTGGGCGTTATTGCGACGTTTACCATTCCTAAGGTGCTGAATGCGAGTCAAAGTAGCCAGAATAAATCCATTGCTAAAGAGGCCGCAACCACTATGGTAGCGGCTTATAATGCCTATGTTTTAAATAATTCGGTTACGAGCTCAACAAAAGTTGCAGATTTTACAAGCTATATTAACTATATTCGCTTTGACGCATCGGGTACCACCCTTGTGGATAATGTGTATGGTGGAACAGGTTCAGATACCTGTGAGGCGAGTGATCCGTGTATTTTCTTGGCTAGTGGTGCCTCAATTCGCTATGATTTAAGCGAGACTTTTTCTGGCACCGCCGCGAATAATTGTATTTGGTTTACCGTGGATCCAAATGGCCGATATGATGGTAATGGTGCGACAGAAGCAGAAGGGCCAAATTCAATTGCCTTTGCTATTATTCCCAGTGGTCGTATGATGACCTATGGTGAATTGAACCCATCACCTTGTACAAGCGCTAATGGTGCTATTGCTGCAAACCCGTCTCGCGATCCCCCTTGGTTTGGTTGGTAGTAAGGCTATTCAAGAAAAATGATTTTTCGTCGATACATAAAGTATGTATCGCTTTAGATGTAAAAGAGCATTGGGTTTTACTTTGGCCGAGCTGTTATCGGCTTTGGCGATTTTGGGCGTGATTGCGACGTTTACCATCCCTAAAGTGCTTCAGGGTCAACAGGATCAACGTCGAATTAGTATTTTTAAAGAAACCATTGCCAGTGTGCATCAGGTGCTTTATAACGACTGGATTTTAACCGGTGGTGAGATGTCCACCCATGATAGAGCTCTTATGTTTGCTAATCTGAACTATATTAAACAGTGCCCAGGGGGTGCTGCTGCTGATGGGTGTCACTCCGATTTTGGTGCTGCCGGAATTGATCCTGCTGTAATAATCCATAACGGGGCTGTTGTGGGAGATTTGGATGGCTACAACACCTCTTTTGGAACAGGTGCAAAGGTTGCAGCAATAAAAATTGATTGGAATGGAGAAGATTTACCAAACACACTTGGTGACGATCAGATATCTGTGTTTATTAATGTGGGTACAGCTACGACAACACTACTTACAACGGGTATTCGTCCGGGTGAAATTGGAACCCCAGCAGGGGCATCACGTAATTTATATGAATCTATTTTTCAGTAAGACTTTGTGCCTTTTCATTTACTTTTAACTCTCTCCCCGATAAGCTAACACTACTAGTTTAGCTTTGTTAGAGGGAGTCATTCATCGTGTCGCCACGCAAGCCGACATCAGACGGTTCGGATGGTCAATCGCAACTTAATTTAAGTTGGGGTGCCGGTGACGTGGATGAGCATGGGGAAATTCATTTGCCCGAATTCTGGAGCGTGACCGAACTTACCCAGCGCATTGAGGGTGCCCTTAAAAGTGATCCGGTGTTGGGCGGTAAAATTACTGTTCGCGGTGAGCTTTCTAACGTTAAAAAATCAGCGCGTGGGCATGTGTACTTCACCATTAAAGATGAAGGCGCCAGCATCGGCGGGATTCTGTGGGCCAGCACGGCATTGCGACTTAAATTTGATATGCAAGACGGACTAGAGGTGTTTGCCACCGGTAAGCTAAGTTTGTACCGTCCTCACGGAACGTACTCACTCACGGTGGATAAAATGGAGCCGGTGGGAGTTGGGGCGCTTCAGCTTCAATATCAGCAGACCAAAGAGAAGCTCGAAACCGAAGGATTGTTTAACGACGAATACAAGCAAGACATCCCTGAGCATCCCAAGCGCATAGGTATTGTGACCTCCAACACGGGTGCGGTTATTCACGATATGTTGCGCGTGATCAAACGTAAAAACAAACAGGTGGATGTATTAATTGCCCCAGCTAAGGTGCAAGGCGAAGGTGCGGCGCAACAAATTGCAACGGCCATCAAAGAACTCAACGATCCGTCTTACAATTTGGATGTGATTATTATTGGTCGCGGTGGTGGATCGTTTGAAGATCTGTACTGCTTTAGTGAAGAGATTGCCGTGCGTGCCGTGTTTAACTCCAAGCTCCCCGTTATTGCAGGTATCGGTCACGAACCTGATTACAGCTTGTGTGATGCGGCGGCAGATTATTCGGCCAGTACGCCCACGGCTGCTGCTGAACATGCGGTACCCGATATGCGTCAATTATTGGGTGAGCATCAGTACCGTGTTGAAACACTGTACCGTTTAATGCACGAAGAATTAGAATATGCCGATCGTCATTTGGATACCCAAGCCGATCGCTTTATTAGTTTGGCGGGTAATGTGGCCACTGTGGGGTTAAGCTTGTTGGCTCAGCAAGAAGAACGCTTGATTAATGGTGTACAGGTTGCCCTTGAGCGGAGCGAAGCCAAGTTAAAGCAGCAATCAGCCGAGCTCGAAGCACTCAGCCCACTCAAGACCATGTCACGCGGTTTTGCCGTGGCCACCACGTCGGGCAATGCGGTTGTGAATTCTGTCAAACATGTGAAGCACGGTGATAGCATTCGGGTACGTGTGCAGGATGGTGCGATTGATGCATCAGTCACAGCCACAGAAAAAATAGATTTGAAGTAATAAAGAAGTAACCCCTATTTTTATAGAGCAAACCATTAAGGATAAACACCATGGCAAAAGCTAAAAAATCAGAACAATCCTATACTGAGGCCAGCGAATCGTTGGATGAAATTGTGGAACGTTTTAAATCAGGAACGCTTTCTTTAGAAGAGTCGTTAAGCTTGTTTGAAGAAGGCATTGCTTATGTAAAAACATGCCAAAGCCAACTTACCGATGCGCAAGGCAAGGTGGAAGAGTTGGTTAAAATGCTTCAAGAAGAAGGCGTGTCGGTTAAGCAATCCTTTGGTGACGATGATTACGACGATGATGAAGAAGATGAAGACGAGGATTAATCATGACATCCGCTTCTAAAACCCACATCTTAGTGTTTGATCACGGTACAACTAGTATTCGGGCGTGCCTGATGAATCACGATGGTGAGATTGTGGCCAGTCATCAACAAGGGTTTGAACAGTATTATCCGCAATCGGGTTGGGTGGAACATGATCCTGATGACTTGTGGAACATCACCTTGGTTGTGGCTGAAGAGGCATTAAAAAAAGCAACGTTAACGTGGGAAAATATTGCTGGCATTGGTATTACCAATCAGCGTGAAACAACGCTTCTTTGGAATAAAACAACAGGCAAAGCGGTTCACAATGCCATTGTGTGGCAGTGCCGACGCACGGCAGATGACTGTGAGAAGCTTAAATTAAAAGGTTTGGAAGGCGAGTTCAAAAGTAAAACAGGCTTGGTCCTCGACCCTTATTTTTCTGGAACCAAGCTAGCTTGGTTGCTTGATAACGTGGCCGATGTCCGCAATCAAGCTGATGTAGGTGAGTTGTTATTTGGTACGGTGGACACATGGGTACTATGGCATCTCACCGGACGTAAGCAACATGTGACTGACATGACGAACGCCTCACGCACGTTGATGTTTAATATCCATAGCAAACAATGGGACGATAATTTACTTCGTCATCTGAACATTCCAAAACAATTGTTGCCAGATGTGCGTTCGAGTAAAGCTGATTTTGGCACAACGGATCCGGCGTTGACCGGTGGTATCGCGATCCCCATTACTGGTGTGGCCGGTGATCAACAAGCCGCGCTTCATGGTCAAAAATGCTGGCAGGCCGGAACAGCCAAAAGCACGTATGGCACGGGTGCTTTTTTAGTAATGAACACCGGTAGCAAAGCAGTAGAAAGTAGCAAGGGATTGCTTACAACCCTTGCCACCGATGCAGATGGAAATCCGGCGTATGCCCTTGAGGGGGCCATCTTTTTTGCGGGTGCTAGTTTAGAGTGGTTGATGCGAGAATTTAATGTGGCCGAATCCCCTGGTGATTTTGATGCCATGGCAGAAAGCTTGCCTGATAATGAAGGTGTGTATTTGGTTCCGGCCTTTGCTGGGTTGGGTGCACCGCATTGGGATAGCACCGCACGGGGTGTGATTTGTGGGATTACGCAAGATACGGGTAAAAATCACTTTGTTCGCGCCGCCTTAGAAGCCATGGCGTTTCAAACCCAAGAAGTGCTTTCGGTGATGCAGGTTGAGACGGGTTTGTTGCTTAAGGAATTGAAAATTGATGGTGGCGTGAGTCGCAGTGTGTTCTTAAATCAATTTATGGCCAACGTGCTGGATTTGAACGTGACGCGCAGTGACGATCCTGAGCTGACGGCCAAAGGGGCGGGTTATCTAGCAGGGTTGGGGTGTGGATTTTGGGAGAATGCGGAAACAATACAAAACCTGCCTGCTAAATATAATACGGTTTCTGCAGAAGACTCATTTACTGCTGATCAGCGTGAATATCTTTTGCAGGCTTGGTTACAAGCCATTAAAATGACGGTTCGTAATAAGCCCCATGCCTAAAGCCTTTTTGGAATAGGGGTTTTATCACAATTTATAACAATATATAGGTGAATCGGCATGTTTGCGGTACATTGTTTATATCGGGCTACAAGTGATAATTGAAAAAATTCTCACTAAATTATATAGAGTTGGGTAAGTTAAATAAATGCGTTCCCGATCGCAAGGAGGCAGTGATGTTATCATCCATTCAGAATTTTAAAGCACAGGCAAGTCATTTTGTGGCGACAAAGCGTGCCGAAGTACCTTTAACCCCATTGAGTGAAACCAAACCCGATACGCTTACAGTGCGTTTTGGTCACGGCATTGATCCCCAAGTATGGAACGATGTGATGGCATTTAAACAACAGTTAGCACAACGCTTGGGTTGTTCCAGTATTAACGATCTTCCTAAAAAAGGGGTGATGCGTATTGCAATTGGTATGTCGGGCAACGCCGAACCGGAAGAATCCCACACCTTTGAAGTGGTGATTGCCGAATCTAAATTTAGAATGTTGGATATGCAAATCCCTCGCCAATTCAAACACTATCAGGTGTTCACAAGCAGCACCCCAGATAACAACATGCCCATTAGTTAGTTGTTTGGGATTTTTTTATAGTTTAAAAGAGAGTTAGTGAGTATTCATTAACTCTCTTTTGTTTTGTCTATTCTATTCACCGGTGAAAATTTCTTGGCATCCGTTACTGGCGCATCGGGATAAACCTGTTGTGATGAAGCCACCTTCGCCGTTATCACACCTTAGACCAAAGCAAAACCGCATTCTGATTTTGTCCTGACCTAAAATATTAGGCCCATCAACGCCATTCCAATCAAGAGCAAAATTGAAATATGCCGTGTCACTAGGACTTGATGCACCGCCTAGCCCAATAACAGAGGCGCCGTTATGCATAATAAATCCAGGTTCATCATCCATGTTTGCTTCGGCCCCTTGAATAGGAATATCCCAACATCCCTGAGCGCTTGAATCGGTATCGCAATATTTGATGGCGTTGATATAGGGAAAGAGATCATCTTGATTGAATCGATACGTGTTTCCGGTGATGCGTGGTAGATTTCCTCGAAGCGCTTGGTTGTATCCCGCTTGATTGATGGCCGCAATGGTCTCTTTAAACACAGCAATACGTCTGCCGTCTTGTTGGCCATTTAGGATCTTAGGAATCGTAAAGGACGCAATAATACCTAAAATCACCAAGGCTGACAATAGCTCGGCGAGGGTAAAACCTTTCATTTTATGTTGAAAAATCATCGTTTGTTTACCATTCAAACCAAGTTGGATCCGTGCCTGCGCTAATGGCACCTGCACTCGAAACAGTCCCTGAAAGCATATGGGGGCGAGAGGTGAACCTGCCGTTGTAATAAAGAATGTATGCAACGGCTCGTGTTACCCCGTCATCAGGAGCGGGGTTAAAGTAGATAAAATTTGCATTTAAATCACTTGTACCACCAAAGGTTCTCACATTACCAGCCCAGATAAGGCTTCCGTTATGCAATCTAAGGCAAGTACGCCCACCGTTTCCACAGAAATCGCTGCCGCCACTGGAGGTAATGGCATTGGTTGCCGTGTCAACACGCACATAGTTCATATAGGGGGTAATATCGACCCAGCTCATGGTGCCCGATGGGTCACTGTTCTCAAGTCGATAAGCCCCATACGCTTCCGTAAGCATACCTGCGGCCTCTTTGGCTGTGGCATTAAATTGCCCATTGGTTGAGGCGTTAAGCACTTTAGGGATGGTAAAGGTCGCAATCACGCCTAAAATAGCCAACGCTGATAACAGCTCGGCAAGAGTAAAGCCCTTAAACCCAAGTATAGATTTTGTCTTCCATTGATACATAACAAATGTATCGACAAAAGATTCGTTTTCTTTAGCTCTAATTACCAGCTAAACCAATCTGGATCGGTCCAGTCACCAGGGTTTCTTGTGGCTGTTCCAGCGCAGGCAGGTAAGCCCTCTAGGGTATTGGGTGGAATGTGCTGTCCTGATGTGATACGTCCATTCGCAAAGACGTAATACTGAATTTTTTTACCCGGTCCGTTTGCATCGGTGCTATCGCCGGTTACTTTACCATCGGGATCCATGGTCACAAGTATTGCGTTTAGATCACCGGTACCAAAAAAGCAACGAGTTACACCATAACGAATAACAGCACCGTTATGAAGTTGAAGACAAGCATTGGTGCCGTCACAAACCCCTGTTCCTGTTCCGCCATAACGTGAATCGATAGTAAAAGCGCCGCCGGTATCTGTGCGCACATAGTTCATATAGGGTGTTAGATCCGCAATGGTTGTGGAACCCGTTACACCATTTTCAAGCCGGTAGGCTTCTAAGCTTGCTGAGAATATACTGGCCGTTTCTTTAGCAATTGAATTCCATTGACCATTGGTGGTGGCGTTTAGAACCTTGGGGATGGTAAAGGTCGCAATCACACCTAAAATAGCCAACGCTGATAACAGCTCGGCTAAGGTGAAACCTTTATAACCAAAAGGTAAAGATGCCCTAAATAGTTTCATAGAAGAGGTATCGACAAAAAACTATAAAACTTTAAGGGATTTAATCTAGTTTTTGATATTAAAATTTAAAATATCTGTTTACCACACTAGCCATGGCGGATCGTCAGCAGGGGCTGGGCCAAAACCACCTGTGCTTGATGTTGAACCCGGAAGAACGGTTCCTCGCGTCATCAATCTGCCGTTTGTGTACACATGAAAACGGACGCCTCTATCCTTATCGCCCTCAAATGTGGGGTTAATAATATATTCGCTCCATATCGCGTTTAAGTCAGTGGTGCCACCAAAGGATTGCGTTTGGTCGTAATGAAACACACCACCATTATGAAGAATTAAACACGGGCGAGTACCACTACAGCTATCACCAGCATCCGTCCAAGCTGCGTCAACGGCTGTGCCGGAGCTATCCACATTCACATAGTTCATGTAGGGTGTGAGATCCGCGACAGAGGTTGAGGCACTGATGGCGTTGTTAAGACGATACGCATCATAAGCACCCACAAACATGCTGGCAATTTCTTTTGCGTTGCTGTTGTATTGCCCATTGGTAGAAGCATTGAGTACTTTAGGGATGGTAAAGGTCGCAATCACGCCTAAAATCGCCAAGGCTGATAATAGCTCGGCAAGGGTAAAACCAAAGGCGTGTTGTGTCTTCCATCGATACATAACGATAACATCGACAGAAACGGTCGTTTCTTTAGTAATCTACCAGTCAAACCAATCGGGTTTGATTGTTGGATCGGGGTTGATGGTATTACTACCAGAACAGTTATTATTACCATTGAGTGTCCCTGTTTGAACTGCATCTCTTGACGTCAGTCGGCCATTGAAATAAAGCGTCACACTCAGTTGCTTGCCAGGATCATTGGCAAGGCCAGCAGCGGTAACGGCACCATCGGGGTCATAGCCAAAACCAATGGCATGCAAGTTACTGGTTCCCATAAAGCACTTATCTAAAGCAATAAAGGCCATGGCACCACTATGTAGTTTAAGGCATGTTGTCGTTCCTGAACCACACGTCACTGTTCCAGCGGATCCGTAAGCTGTGTCTATAGCCGTGCTGGTGTCCACGCTAACATAGTTCATATAAGGCGTGAGATCGCCAACATCGGTTGCTGTTGAGGGTGTATTGTTTAAGCTGTAAGCGGAGTAAGCGCCCGAAACCATCGAAGCAAATTCTTTATACCCACTTTTAAACTGACCATTTTGAGATGCATTAAGCACCTTAGGGATGGTAAAGGTCGCAATCACGCCTAAAATCGCCAAGGCTGATAACAGCTCGGCAAGGGTAAATCCCAAGGCATGCTTTTTCTTCCATCGATACATAGTTATGTTATCGGCAAAAAACACTAAAACTTGAGTTTTAAAATACGTTTTTATTTACCAGCTAAACCAATCAGGATTTGGCAAATTACCATTAGGGCATGTGGGTGCCCAACCACTCATTGAGGTGGCTGCATCTTGGCAATCGCCATAACTGATCATTCGCCCTGTTGTATAAAGGAAAAAATGGATGCTCTTACCTCGGCCTTGACCCGGAGAACCCGCTTCGGTCACTTGCCCATCAGGATCAAATAAAAACCATACGCCATGGCTGGCTGTGGTTCCCGCCATGTTGTTTGTATTGGCAACCATCATCGCACCACTGTGTAATTTATAACAGGGTGTCGTACCACCACAAGTTTGAACAACTGTCCCCCAGTAATTAGAATCAATAGTGGCACTGGTATCTACGCGAACATAGTTCATATAAGGGGTGAGGTCAGCAGCTTTAAATGTTGTTGTTACCGAATTCTCTAATCGATAAGCTTCATAGGCGGCCGAAATAGTTGAGGCAAATTCTTTGGCTGATGAGTTCCACTGTCCATTGGTTGAAGATTGAAGTACCTTAGGAATGGTGAACGTCGCAATCACGCCTAAAATCGCCAAGGCTGATAATAGCTCGGCAAGGGTAAAACCCAAGGCATGTATTTTCTTCCATCGATACATAGTCATATTATCGGCAAATAGCGATGGAACTTGAATGGCTGAAGAGCCCTGAGTTGACTAGTTATCGCTAGGTTGATCGTTGTCTCGTTCTAGCATTTTTTGAAAGTCACTGGCCTTCACATTGTCTAGAAAGCTTTTAAATTCTTCGGCTTCGGCTTCGTCCCGCTCGTGATCCGTACTGATGGTGCCATCAGCTACTACGGTAGACGTCACTAGAATAGGCGCATCAGCTTTTAATGCGAGTGCAATCGCATCCGATGGGCGTGAGTCGATCGTTAAAATTTTATCGGAACCCGCCGCCATATCATCCAGAAAAATACTGGCGTAATATGTGTCACTGTTAATTTCGTTGACTTCAATGCGGTTCAATCGATACCCCATTTTGGCAATCATATGGTCCATCAAATCGTGCGTCATTGGGCGGGTGGATTTAATGCCTTCAAGCTGGCGAATAATCGCGCTCGCTTCAGCCGTACCAATCCAAATAGGGAGCGCACGACGGTTGTCCTTGTCGTTTAAAACCACAATCGGCGTACCGGTTCGGGTATCAAGCGCGATACCCATTACATACATTTCAATCATCGACACGGCGCTGGTGTCCCCCATTCCTTAACAGTTTAATCAAATCCAATATCCCCTTATTGTACCGGTTTTCAGCACAGAGGACAAACCCAATCCACATAGTTCCACCGCCTGATGGAGAGAGAAAGATGCGTCATATTTTAGAGGTCAAACCTATTTAAGTTTACCCAAATGAGGCAAGGGCCACAGCTTGAAGACGGCGCGGCCAATGACTTTGTCTTTGTCGGCAAAGCCCCAGAAACGACTGTCTTTACTGTTGTTTCGGTTATCACCCATCATAAAATACTTACCCTTAGGCACGGTGATATCGCCACAATACTGCACCACACCATTGTAGGGATTCATCGAAATCGCAGTTGCGTTATTGGCAATCGGCCAGCCATCCATCAGCACATGTGTTGCCGACTCTCCGTCATCAAGCGCCTTGCTGTCAGGTGGTTCAACCTCAACATCCAGCTTAAAGCTATCGGGATCAAGCGGGTTTTCCACCAGAGTGCAGGTGCTTGCAACCTCGTTGGCGTAAGGCTCATCCAATTTTTTGCCGTTAATATAAACGCCATCATACGGCACCACTTCAATATGATCGCCCGGAAGCCCCATCAGACGCTTGATGTAGGCCACATCAATGTTGTCTTCTTTGCCGTAAATTAAGCCAGAAACCCCTGTTAGTCGTAAAAAGACACTCCACGGATCGTAATTAAGTTGGGTCATCGGCGGATAGAAAACCAAAATATCGCGACGTTTATAAGGGCGATAGACCTTACTGACCTGCTCAATCAGAACACGATCACCAATCTCAAGTCCCGGCAGCATTGACTCTGAGGGGATCAGGCGAAGCTCACCCACAAAGCCCCGAATCACCATCAAGAAGATCATCACAAAGATAATGACTTCGCTGAATTCACGCAGGATAAATAGCCCAGAACGCTTGACCTCAGTGCTTTTAAGGTGAATGCTTTTTTCGCGAATGCGTTGTGCTGTGAGATCAAAATCCTTGAATAGCGCCTGAATATAAGGG
>CAYGPY010000060.1:0-12315 GCA_964351765.1 uncultured Vampirovibrionales bacterium | reverse complement strand
AGTGGCCAACTTATTATTAATCCTGATCGATTAAAAATGGCTCGCTACGGTGTAAGTATTACGGATATTCGAACAGTGGTACAAACCGCTATTTTAGGAACACCTGTTTCAGAACTTATTGATGGACGTAAACGTTTTACTATCCGAGTTAAGTTTCCTCAAGGTAGTAGCATTAACCCAGATCAAGTAGGAGAACTTTTGGTCGAAACAGCTAAAGGTTTAAGGTTACCACTTGCACAAGTCGCCGATATTTCATTGGGAGAAGGTCTAGAAGTAATTAACCGAGAATTTGGTCAGCGACGAATCATTGTTCAGTCTAATGTACGTGGTAGGGATATGGGTTCTTTTGTAAAAGAAGGCCAAGAACGAATTGAAAAGTCGGTGGAACTACCGGCTGGGTATTATATAGAATGGGGTGGACAATTTGAAAACCAGCAACGAGCAATGAATAAGTTAATGCTGGTAGTCCCTTTATCTATCCTGATTATATTTTTTCTATTGATGGCCACATTTTCATCTTATAAACATGCCTTACTCGTAATGCTGAATGTTCCGTTTGCCCTTATTGGAGGGGTAATCGCCTTATGGGTTCGAGGGATGTATCTAAACGTACCGGCTTGTATCGGGTTTATTGCCCTCTTTGGCGTTGCCGTTCTTAATGGGCTGGTATTGGTTTCCTATATGAATCAATTAAGGTCTGAAGGTGTGGGCTTGACTGAGGCTATCCGACAGGGAGCAGAAACACGGTTGCGTCCTGTTCTAATGACAGCATTAGTTGCCACACTTGGGTTTATGCCCATGGCTCTTTCACATGGATCTGGCGCTGAGGTACAAAAACCTCTAGCTACCGTAGTAATTGGAGGACTTATCACTTCTACATTACTCACATTAGTGGTTCTCCCTGTTATTTATAGCTGGATTAGCCAACGAGATAAAACTATTTAAGGAGCCTTATGTCCGATTGTTGTGAATCTTTAGACTCGAAGCAAGTCCCCAAAGAATCTAAATGGCTAAAAGTTGCCTTATGGCTTCTAGTTTCAACCTTTGTTTATAATATTATTGAAGCAGTTATTGCTTTAATCTTTGGTTATAAGGCAGAAAGCATCGCGCTAGTCGGGTTTGGTTTTGACAGCTTAATTGAAATGTCAGCATCAGGATTAATGGCTTGGCGATTGCTTATAGAACTTAAAGGGTCTACACCTGAAATTATTGAGAGGACAGAACATTTGGTTCAACGCTTTGTGGGTTGGACATTTTTTGCCCTTTCTACTTACATCGCCTTTGAGTCCGGAACAGCACTCTATACTCAGGAAGCACCTCAGGAAAGCCCGATAGGAATCATTATTGCAGTCTTATCCCTAATCATTATGCCTACGTTAGCTTGGTGGAAATTAAAGGCCGCAGAAAAGTTAAATAGCCCTTCCTTGCGTGCCGAAGCAAAAGAAACAATTGCTTGCAGCATTCTATCATTAATTCTTTTAATAGGACTTATCGTAAATGCAACATTGGGCTGGTGGTGGGCCGACCCACTAGCAGGACTTCTTATGATACCTTGGTTGGTTAGAGAAGGACTGGAAGGAATCAGAGGAGAAGGTTGCTGCAATAAATGAAGTATATAGAATAAAATACAAATACATAGAGTAGTATCTTTTTTAGATCTCCTGATTTCAGGTAGGCGGTAATCAAGTGAGCGGCAATATCTACTATAAATACTCTCCTATTCCTGTATTTCATATAATAGTATTTTACAAATTTAAAATACTAGAAGCTATAAGATTAAAGTTTAATTTGTTTTAGTCTTATTGCGTTTAGCACAACTGAAACAGAACTGAAGCTCATGGCGGCGGCGGCAATAATAGGGCTAAGAAGAATACCAAACCAAGGGTATAAAACACCAGCAGCAACGGGAACTCCTAAGAAGTTGTAGAAAAATGCAAAGAATAAATTTTGACGGATATTGCGCATTGTAGCTTGGCTCAACTTACGGGCTTTTAAAATAGCCCGCAAATCGCCCTTAACCAAAGTAATGCCTGCACTCTCCATCGCAATATCAGTACCTGTGCCCATGGCGATCCCCACATGAGCTTGCGCCAAAGCGGGGGCATCATTAATGCCATCTCCAGCCATTGCGACAATATGCCCTTTGGTTTTTAATTCTTGTACAACAGCGTTTTTTTGCTCTGGTAACACCTCGGCATGCACATCCTCAATATTTAATTGTTTCGCTACCGCATTGGCTGTATGTTGATTATCGCCCGTCATCATTACAATGTGTATTCCTGTTTCACGCAATTCTTCCAGCGCTTTTTGAGTGGTTGATTTAATCGGATCCGCTACACCAACAATCCCGGCAAAGGCGTTGTTAATCACAACATACATCACCGTTTTGCCATCCTGTTGTTGTTTAATAGCAGACTCTTTGAGTTCATCACCATTAATTGCCATGGATTCAAGTAAGGCTAAATTGCCAATAGCAATATCCGACTCCCCTACAAGTCCCTTTGCACCTTTACCTGTAATCGACTCAAAATTAATAAGCTCGATGGGCTTAATACCCTTGTCTTTGACACCATCTACAATGGATTTTGCCAAAGGATGCTCACTACCTTGTTCTAATCCTGCAACGAGAGCTAACATGTCATTCTCATCCACACCTGCCACGGTTTCTACTGAAACCAGACGAGGACGACCTTCGGTTAACGTGCCTGTTTTATCCACAACCAAGATATCAACTTTTTCCATAATCTCAAGGACTTCGGCATTTTTAATCAATACCCCTGCATAAGCACCTTGTCCTGTTGCAACCATAATAGAAAGTGGTGTTGCCAGACCCAATGCACACGGGCACGCAATAATGAGTACTGCTACAGCATTTACTAGAGCATAAGCCACAGCAGGTTCTGGCCCAAACGATAGCCAAGTAATAAAAGTAACGAGGGCAACAATAATAACAATCGGAACAAACCACCCTGCAATGGTATCTGCCAACCTTTGAATAGGCGCACGACTTCTCTGTGCCTCACTTACCATTTTAACAATTTGAGCGAGCAACGTATCGCTACCAACACGTTCAGCAGTAATCACTAATCCGCCTGTTTGATTCACCGTCCCCCCAGTAACAGAGTCGCCTCTCTTTTTCTCCGCAGGAACCGGCTCACCTGTAATCATCGATTCATCAATGGTACTCGAACCTTCAGTAATCGAGCCATCCACAGGGATTTTTTCACCGGGGCGAATACGAAGCTTATCACCGATATGGACATGCTCAATCGGAATCTCTTCAGTACTACCGTCCTCATTAATACGTTGTGCTGTTTTGGGTGCAAGATTTAATAGTTCTTTAATAGCCGTATTTGTTTGACTTCTAGCACGAAGTTCTAACACCTGACCTAATAATATAAGCGTGGTAATAACCGCTGCTGCTTCAAAATAAATATCGATTTGACCGTGTTCATTTTGAAAGGAGTCAGGGAAAAGATTAGGAAAAATAACAGCAATCAAGCTGTACAAGTAGGCCACGCCAACCCCAAGAGCAATAAGCGTAAACATGTTTAGGTTCATTGTTTTGATAGATAACCATCCACGTTCAAAAAATGGCAAGCCACACCATAACACCACTGGCGTAGCTAATACGAGCTCAGCCCAGTGGAGTGTTTGAGCAGAAACAATGTCCAAGAGGAAAAAATTAGGCAGCATTCGCCCCATGGAAATAAAAAGCAACGGGATAGTAAAAACCAGACTCACTTTAAACAGTTGATTCATCTGAATCATTTCGGGGTTACTGTCATCCGCCTCAACAGAAAGGGGTTCAAGAGCCATACCACACTTAGGGCAAGGGCCGAGTTTATCACTCATCACTTCAGGATGCATAGGGCAAGTATATTTTGTAGATTCAACACGAACAGGCGCAATAGGCTCAAGAGCCATACCGCACTTAGGGCAAGAATCCTGTTTGTCACTCATCACTTCGGGGTGCATAGGGCACGTATATTTTGACGCAGTACTTACAGATTGCTCATTTGAGGCTGGTTTATCGTGATGACAGCAATCGTTTTTTGAATTTGAATGATTTGACATGGGGTATCCTTATTAAGCAATTCTAGTCGTCTTTTATTTTGAAGTAAATACACACATGGTTAAGAATATTCCGATGTCATATTGACTTTTATTGAATGATGCAATTATCAGTAGAAAATAGCTCCCGTCATTCTCATTAATTTAGCCTTGGCTAATTCATGGGTAAAAATAGCTTTAGCATTATCAAGCTGAGCTTGAAGTAGCGTGAGAATACTATCTTGAACTTCTACATTAAGTGCTCGACCTACTTCAAAGCGTCGTTGTGTCAGCCGAAGGTCCTCTTGAGCTTCATCGATAGCAGTTTTGGAAAGATAGACATTCTTTTCAGAGAATTCCATCTCACTCCATGTTTGAGCAATTTCTTTTGCCAATTGAATCTCAAGGTTTTTTAATTCTTTTTCACTCTTTAGGTACTGAATTTTACTTGCTTTTAGAGAATGGTCTCGTTCACGATCAACAATAGACCAAGAGGCTGTCAACAAGCCAACAACACCCGTTCCTAATTCTGGCTTGTTCTCTGGGAGCCTAACATTTCCAGATACTTGCCCATAGACTTGAGGGAAATACTGGCTTCGTACCAGTTTAGTTTGTAACTTTGCTTCTTCTAACTGCTTACGAGCAGCTAGTACTTTAGGGTGTTCTGTTAATGATTTTTCAATCAGAACACTCAGAGTCTCGCCATCCCATTTTTCTAAACGAAGTGTTTCTGAAAGCGAAATATCCGATCCTAAATCAATACCCATAACCGCTTTCAAATCAAAGAGTGTTTTATTGAGATTATTATGATGAGTATTTAGGTTCTCTTGAGCGCCAGCCACTTCTGCTTGAAGATGGAGAACATCTGCTTTTAAACCTTTTCCATGCTTGTACTTGATTCTGGCAAGACGTAATAATTCTTCTTGAACATTTTTATGTTGTTTATGAATATGGTGCCCCGTTTTATTGAGCAATGCTGATAAATACGACTCTCTAATTTTAAAAGCTGTTTCCAAAGCCATATCCTTTAAGTCCTCCTCTGAGCTCTCAAAAGCATATCTACTGGCTTTTATTCCCGCTCGGATACGACCACCTGTATAAAGAGGCATTTTTGCATAGAGGCTAAACTCCTGAGAAAAAGTATCGTCACTCACAACTCTAGAAATTGTTCCTGGCGTTCTTAAAAAACCACTATTACTCGTTCTTAAAAAGCTAAAAGAGCCCGCATTCAGCGTAGGCCATCGCTCCGCTTTTGAGGCTTGCCAAAGTGATTGACGATAATCCTTTTCATAATCAGCAACCTGAATATCTAGGTTTTTTACAAGACCTATTTGAATTGCTTTTCTCATTGTCAGCGATTCATCAATAACCTCAAATCCTGATAACAAGCTTTTTGGCAATGTTATTTCAACATGGTCAATATCCGGGTTATGAATGTCATGTTGCTCTTCACTATAAGCCAACGTACCGTTGAGAATAGTCCAAAAAAGACTCAAGCAGAGTAAGTGTCTCATTTCAATTCTCCCTTCAATCGATTTTGTTTCTTTTCAAGCCACTCCGAAGCATCATCAACTAAGCTGTGCATAACAGGAACCACAAAAATACTGAGAACGGTTCCACTCAGTAATCCCCATAAAACGACTGTACCTAAAGGAGAATAGGCATCCATACCTGTTTTTGGAAACATCGACACTGGCACCATAACAATACAAGTTGTAATCGAGGTCATCACGATTGGACGAAGTCGATCAATGGCACCTTTTCGGATAGCCTCATTTTTTGACATCCCCGCTTTTCGATGACGATTGATCATATCAATCATTAAAATCGCTGTTGTAATATTCATACCGCTAAGAACGATAACTGCCATAATAGAGACTGTTGAAAATGCTTGCCCCATCAAAAACAATCCTAATAACACACCCGTAATCATCATCGGTAGCGATAGAATCATTTGGAAGGGCTGCAACCATCCTCTAAACTGGGCAACGAGTACTAAGTACATTAAGCCAATAGCAAGAACCAATCCCCATAGAAGGCTCTTAAAGCTATCCATCATTTGCGTCATGTCCCCACGAATTTCTAGGCCATAACCAGGCGGAAAGTTCATGTTTGAAACAGCCTTTTGAATCGATTCCATTGCTAAATCCATAGACGGTGGCCCATTGGGTCTATAGAACCCAAGTAGTGTAATCACCCTGCGTAAGCCATCATGAGTAATAACGGTTGGTGCGCTTCTCTCCTCAATGGTCGCAACAGACTTTAGAGAAACAGTCTCTCCTTTGGAATTAATTAAATAGGTCTCATTAAGATCGAAATTATTATCTCGACGTTGATCTCTGTCATAGCGAACCAGTACTGAGTTTTGCCGAATATTTGGCAAGCGATAATACTCATCGGTGTAACCACCACGCAGAGAATAATAAAGTTGTTGAGAAATTTCTTTCGGTGTTAATCCAAATTCCTGTGCCTTACGGATATCAATCTTAATTTGTTTTTCAGGAATCCCCATTGTCCAATCGGTTGAAGGTTGGGCAAAACCATCAATGTCTTTTGTTAATGCAAGGAATTGCTTCGCCATTTTATCGAGGATATTTAGATCGTTTCCAGAAATCATAACCGAGACAGGGGCTTGAGATGATGCCATGACATCGGATCCCATTTCTTTGACCTGAATTCGCCGAATTTCTTCTGGAAAACGTTTGTGAGCTTCATCATGAATACCATCAATAAGGTCAAAAATAGTTTTTTGACGTTTATCTTTATCCACAAAAGTAATCATCATCGTCGCACTGTTAACCATGTCGACCGAGTAGCCTGTATAGTAGACACCCCCGGGTTCATACCCTAGTTTGACTGAGACACGATCCACTTCAGGTAAGCTGGCTATATATTCTTCAACATTTCGGACAATTTGTTTTGTTCGAGCAAAGGATGTTCCTGGTTTAGTTTCAATAAGACCATAGGCTTGCCCAATATCAGCAAGGGGCATCATTTCACTTCCAATAAAGTTGTATAACCCTGTTCCAAAAATAAGAATCACGACCCCAACCGTGACAACGTTTAAGCGATGTCGTAATGCCCAGTCAACAGCCGTTGCACATTGAGATTCCGTTTTCTCTAGAAACCGTTGAAACGGATTAACGAGCACGCGATAAATCCAAATCTGCTCTTTATCGGGATCCGGTAAACGTAAAATATTTACAGCTAGAACTGGGGTTAACGTAAGCTCTACTAGAAATGAGCAAAGAATACCCAGCATAATAGGGGTTACTAGCCCTCTAAACATTTCTTCCACCACACCACCAGTAAACAATAGAGGCGAAAGAGCAATAAGCAACATTAGTGCCGAAGCAAATACAGCTAAACGCACTTCAGTCACGCCATCTACCACAGCAGTTTTTATGTCTTTCCCCATTTTTAGATGTCGTATCATAGAGTGAAGATCGACCACCGTATCATCAACTAAGAGCCCGATTGAAAGCAGCATCCCAATCAAGGTAGAACTATTAAGTCCCATTCCTAAAGGCGTTAAACCTAAAATAACCATGCTAAGCGTTACAGGAATAGTCATTACAGAAATCAAAGTGGCTCGCCAATTATGTAGAAAAAAGAAAATAGCTATCCCTGTAAGTAAAATAGCAATACCTAATTCCTCAAATAAATTATGGAAAAGGATATCGACAAAATGGGCATTATCATAGGTGACTTCAAAATGAATACCTGGATAATCATTTTCCAATGCTTTAAGCATTTTTTGCGTGCTTTTAATGACTCGTGGTGAACTTGCATCAGGGTTCTGGAGAACACTCACCCCAATCGCTTCCTGAACTTTCCCGTCTTTTATAAAGTGATAGGCACTCCGACGTTCTTCAAAAGTATCAACAACTTGACCCACATCACTGATCGTAACTTGTTTTCCACCTGCTAACGCTTTTACTAAATATTTTTCGACATCCGATGGTTTTTGAGCAAGGTGCTCTAACCGAACAATAGATTCACTAGACCCACTTGTTAATGTCCCTGCTGGGCGAGACACATTATATTGATCCAATGATTTTTTAACATCTAGAATCGATGTACCATAGGCGGCTAACTTATTTCTATCTACAACCACTTGTAGCTGACGTTTTTTACCACCGTAAGTACTGGCGGTATAAACATCGGGAATTGTTTTCAGGCGGTTAACAATCTGGTACTGAGCTAATTCTCGAAGTTTTATCTCATCCCATCGCTCATCACCCGTTAAAGCCAAGGTTAACACAGGGCCGTTAAGTGGATCGATTGCCAGCACCCACGAAGGCTTTAAATTAGCTCCCGTAACCGGTAAGTCAGCTTGAACAACCGTCATAAGCGCCTGAACATCCGAGAAGGCTTTCTTCATATCACTCCCATAGGGGAACTCCAACGAAACCATAGAAAAACCATCTTGAGAAGCAGAACGAATAAACCGAACCTTTGGAATGGCGACCATTCGCTCTTCAATCGGCTTAGAAATATACATCTCCATCTCTTCAGCCGATAAGCCAGGCATTGTCGTTACAACACCAACTAAAGGACTTTCCACATAAGGCATCATCCGGCGAGGAATATAAAAAAGTGTGGCCAGAATACAAAGCACCAGCATAGCTGTATAAAAAGCAGCAATGAGATAAGGGTGTTCAACAGCCCATCTTGAAATATTGAATTGTTCAGTCACTTTTTCCCGCATTACTCTGCCACCTCAACTTCAAGCGAAACCTTTGATGTGACTTGACTGCCTTTTTTAATTACAAGATCCACTTGCCATAAGCCCGGCATAATTAGCTGTGTATTTATCTGATACCGGCCTTTTGTCAATGATTTCACTGAAGGCTTAGGAACGACCATTTTAGGCATAGCGGGCATAAACGAAGAAACTTCAACCCCAAGGTTATCAGGAAGTTCCCCATGAAGTGGCGTTAATTGAAAAGTTATCTGATTATTACCCATTGCTGCCGGTGGTTCTGACAATTCGGCAGTTAGCACCCAGTGCTGAAGCGACTTTTTAATTTGGTAATCATTCGTTTTAGAAAAACGGCTATCCTGACTCGGTTGAGGTAATGATTTTAATCCCTGTTTATCAAACTCAGCCGATACCACACTATATCCTTCCAAAAGGTCTTGATGACCTCTTGTGACGACTAAATCACCTAATTGAAGTCCTTTTACAATTTCAACGTGCTTTTCGTTTTTCCCTCCGGTTGTTACATACTGAAGGTGTGCCTTTTTATCTTTAACAAGCCAGACTGCCGTTTCTCGATCTCTCTCTACAATTGCTGAAACAGGAACGGTTAAAGACTCTTTTTTCTGTCCTACCTCAATGCCCATCGTAACAAAGTCACCGGGTACGAATCCCTCATCGTGATTAGGTAAAATAGCTTCAACAATCGCCGTACGAGTAGCCAAGTCTTTATTTGGGAACACGGAAGAAACAACCGCTTCAATCGGTTTAGTGTTTTGATGCAATCCTTTCCAAATCAATACTTTACTGCCTGTTCGAATTTTATCAAAATCTGTCTCAGCAACATTTGCTTGGATTCGAATCGGTGATAATTGTGCCAACCGTAATATTTCCATGCCGGGTTTCACCAAAACACCAAGATCTACAGCGCGTTCAGTAATCACGCCATTAACAGGGGCTTTAATGCTCGTGTACCCCAGCTTAATCGATTGTGTACGCGTCATTGCCGACGATGCTTTATGTTTAGAAAGGTTTTGTTGATATTGGGAGAGAGCAGACTCATATTGAGATTTTTCTCTCTCATATTCCTCTTGAGTAATAACTTCTTCTTTTACTAATGCTTCAGCCCGAGTCATTTCACTAGTCCAATAGTCTAAATCTGCTTTAGCAGCGTCAATAGAGCTTTTAGATTGTTTTTGAGTAAAATGCGCATTCTGATATGTCGATGCTAACTCATCACTATCTAGGCGAACCAGCATTTGCCCCTGTTTAACTCTATCACCGGCATAAACAGGCAGAGATACGACCCGTCCTTCAACACGAGGGAAGATGGGAATGTCATTATAAGCCTCGGCCTTACCTGTATAGGAGACCATTTCAGAAAAGAGCTGTTGTTTAACCTCTTGAATTTCAACAGGCATAGAACCCTTAGGTACTTGAACTTCCATATCCATTGACATCGACTCAACAATGCCCATTTGGTTCGGGTTTTTGAGTTCTGTTACCAGCCACTGAGTCAGAAAATACAACAGCAGAAGTCCAGCTACTATAAAAATAAGCTGAGTAAATTTTCCAAACTTTCGAAATAGTTCCATTAAAAAAGACCTCTATATAACATGACGACACCCTACTCATAGATTTAAAAGTAGAGCTTACTGTTTAGAGGTCAATTTAGATTAATAACTTATGATGCTTAAGATAAAAAGCACTTTTATCAGGGAAAAGTAATCGATGGAAAGCGATAGAACTAGCGACTCGAATGGAACTATTCAAACGAAATAAGCTTGAACTCACTAATGGAATATCTGTTTGATTCATTTCACCGCTTGTAAACTCGTTAAAAGCAGGAGGAGATGGTGCTGATAGTTCACAAGAGCACCCCGTTTCACTTAATGACGTATCGGATTTTGATTCGGGACAGCAAGGCATTTCAGCATGAGAAGAACTGATCCCCATCATATCTGGGCAAGAACAGCTTTCTGCAAAAGCAACCAATGGCCCTAGCGCAAATGCAACCATTAGAAGCATAGAGATTATATATTGTTTGATAATCGTCATTAGTAACAATATTATACCTGAACCTCACATAGAAGATACCTGTATATACTAAGTGATCTCATAATATTGAGCTCAGTCAACTTTATTTCAGAAGGGGCAATAGCTTCAAATGGAACTCTTTAAGCACAAGATATGGCTCAAATGTGACATTCAATGTTAATTAGAGGCAATTTAAGGCCATTTCATGTCACCCCTATGTCATCATTCATTTGTTGTCTACGGTCGTAAATACTGACAGCCAGGAGTGAATAGAGATAAGCTGCATAATTTATGTCGTATTTCAAGAAAAAAGGTGACATAAAAACTAATGAAATTTTTATGTATAATACTCGATACGGACAAGCAATCCTCGCTAAAATGCGCTCTGGGTACTGAACTTAAAATCCATTGTTAGCAATAACGTGTCAGTTCAAGTCTGACCAGGGGCATGTTCCGTAATTTATTCTAGAGGGGGATTTAATTCTAAAAAAACAGCTTTTTTTGCTGTGTTCCTTTGTCTGTAAATGTATCTAAATATGACAAAAGTAGAGTTATTAAGCATATATTATTTATCGATTGTTTTTATTTATACAGAGAGTATCTGGAGCAATCAATGCTAATAAATGATGGAAACACTTACACCCCTAGCAAACCTAATCCTCCAAAGCAGACTAACGTCCCGCCTACCGAGGACGGTAGAATGGCGCCTCCAAAAGAAGAGCCACTCAAGCCAGTCAATGTACCTCCTACAGAGGATGGTAGAACAACGCCTCCAAAAGAGGTACCACCTAAAAACAGTCCTCCCACAGAGGATGGTCGAACTGGATTAAATAAACCTGAGACGACCTCCAAGGAGACGGCCTTAGCCATTAAAGCTCACGTTAGCCCTCAGATAGAAACAGTCATCGGCACACCCGTTACAGAGTCCAATAATATTCCTCCCACTGAAGATGGGCGAACTCTGATGGGTAATAAAAGAGCATTAAAGGAAGAAAAATCAGATCCAGCGATCAGTGGTGAAAGGCATGAAGAAATCAACGAGAGCTTAGAAGTTATTTATTCTAACGCTTCAACAGACTGGAATGCTCTTCATTCACTAGCCGATAGACTTAACGTTACACAAACAGACAAACTCATAATTGATAGGCCTGAAGGAAAAGAATCCGTCGAACGACAGACTAAAGTAGCGCTTGCGAGACAAATTCTTGATGCCTTTGGGGATCGACCAGACATTATAGATTCTGTTTTAGAAAAGCAGCAACCTGATTTTATTATTAGCAATGCAGACAACGGCTCCATTGGTGGTCTTGCTGTCGGTTCTTATATCCAGTCAGATAACCCATACAATCCTTTTGATGGGGATGACAAACAGATTAACGGTAAACTTTTTTTAGACAATGACAATATTTCAGATCAGATTGATTTTGATGGTTTTAATGTTGTGGCTCATGAATTTGCTCATCTTATAGATTTTTCAAACGTAACTAGTCTTGAAACAAATCAAGAGTATATTGATATTAGAG
>CAYGPY010000059.1:0-12336 GCA_964351765.1 uncultured Vampirovibrionales bacterium | reverse complement strand
CATCATTTACAGCAATGATGGGCGCCTTGGGCAGCCCTGTTTTCAAATCAAAGTCAGTGGCGTAAATCGCCCCTTCAATCAACGAAGGAACAAACATACTTTCTAAATCAACCTGTTCATAAGCTTCGGCGTTATGAAGTTGAGCCCAATAAGAGGACGTTTTTGATTCAACCTTAAATTCCGATACCGAATGGCCGCTCACATTCTGACAGTAATCTTGCTGTTGTCCATTTTGGTCTACGATAGAGCCTTTAAACACATTGTTTATATCGCCCGTACCAAACCAAGCCAACTTATTTTGATAGCTTTGCGTTTTAAAATCAGTGGAAGCAGGTACCGTTAAAAATTGCTCGCCCAAATTATCAACAACAACAAGCGACTCAAACTGCTCCCGTCCTCTTGGCTTTTGATCTGCTGTAAATAAAGATTCACCATCCACCACATCCGTTGCAACCGGCAGTCCTAATATTGTTGCCACCGAAGGCATAATATCAATTGTTTTGACTTTCTGTGAAATACGGTGGTGCATTTTTTGATTTGGAAGCTTGATGAACATCGGCACACGGACAAAATCTTGCGCATACGTTTGAGCGTTCCCTTCAAACAGCATGCGACGCTCACGCCCTACCTTGCTCCAACTTGCCCCATGGTCAGCCACAACCACGATCAATGTATTGTCATACACACCTTCGGCCTGTAGCTTGTCTATCAGGATACCCATTAACGTATCCACCGCACCGACTTGAAGCAAATGCCGCTGAAAATCAAAAAATAGTTCACGTTGATTTTGCCACGTTGTGAAATATTTATACGGCCCCATCCGGTAATATTTACCACTAGGCATATTGCTATACGGCACATGAGGAAACACAATATGCATAAAATGGAACGCTGGCTTATTCTTGGTTGACGCTTCAATACGCTTGACGAATTTTTCAAATAATCCCCATTTGTGCCGAGCTACGACTTTTTTACCGGGACGCGTTGTTAAACCATCTATCTGCAGTGCATCTCGTTTTTTACGTTTTGGTTTTACTTGAGAGGACTCTACACTATCTTGAGACTTTACCGGCGGTGTTTTAATGGCTGTTAACTTTCCATCCTTAGAAAAATCCGCCCAGTTACCACTCGTGTCAGGCAAGGTTTTTGCCCACAGCGGCGGCGCGATTAAGTGTAGGTACACCACCGTCAAATCATCCAATAAACGAATAAAATCTTTGAAATGTTTCTTTTTTTCTGGCTTGCACACGGCTTTAGGACATAGCGTGGTATATTTCTCAATCACATTATTTTGAGTATGTGTTGCCTGAAGCAGGGTAAATAAATTTAGTTCTCGTTCTGAGGCTGTATGCACCGACCCCCCCGACGGGTTTTGACCTGAAAGAATAGCAGGCACTGCTTGCAAGGTGGACCCGCCCACCGTATAAGCATTTTCAAACCAGTAGGCATTATCAGCAAAGCGAGCAATATTCGGGTAGCGTTCGCGGTCCAAATCACCTTGCTCGTCCAGCAAGCTCAATACGGGCAACTCATCCCAAATCACCATCACCACATTGGGCATGTTCTTTAATTCTTCAGCAGAGAGTGTTGTTGCTTGCTTTTGTTTCACTTCACCTAGTTCGGCCGACGCAGGAAAGACCAGCTCGGTTACGTTACTAAAAAATAAAAACAGCACCGAAAAAATAAGCATCGCTGGGGCTAGAAAAATCAAAAATTCCGATATTTTTTCTTTCGTCGCATACAAAAACGTAACGACGCCTGCCAGTAATACCGCTACGGCCAAGCTCACTAAATCAGGCGATGCAACAAGGACACCTATCAACTTAAGCAATCGCAGTACACCTAAAAAGAGAAGGCCAAACACAATCATTAAATGGACAGCCCAGCCTAGCTTAGCGTTAATAGCATGTGCTAAGGCAGTAACAAGGGTAAGCACGAGCGGGCAAAACAATGCTAAAAACAGCACAAACAACACCATATCAGGCCATTGTGCCTTTTGCGCGGCAAAATAACCTACCTGCTGCCCCAACAAATCAAATAAAGGTTGAGCCACCACAAAAGCAACCAGTGTCAGCATCACTAACCCGTAGTGTTTGATTGATTGTGAAAACGAAGAAGCCGTCATAACTAAAATCTCTTACGCCATCCCTTGCCATTACGTTGCCATCAAACCATAATATTTTCTGGCAATCAAACAAGTTTTACTGCACTTTATACTATAATAACCACCATCACGAACAAATTTTGGCTAGGAACCTATGACCTTCTCCAACTCTAATTCAAAAATACCTCTGGTCTCTTTTGTGGTGCCCACTTATAACTACGGACACTACCTTCCTGAGTGTGTCACCAGTATTTTAGAACAAACCTACCCACGTCTTGAAGTGTTAATCCTCGATGACTGTTCTTCGGATAACACGAGCGATGTCGTCACCGAACTAAGTAACAACGACACGCGTGTCGTTTATCATCGTAATAACCCCAACAAAGGCCACATTGCCAATTATAACCACGGCATCCAACTGGCCAAAGGTGAGCTTATCTGGCTTATCTCTGCCGATGACGCCATTGCCAACCCGACGATTCTACAGACCTACGTTGATGCATTTATCAACAACCCTGAGGTGGGCTTTGGGTTTTGCCGAGCTCAAGTGATCAATGAAAACAGTGAGCTCGTTGAAAAATTTATCCCTAGAAAGCCGTATCACCTATTAGACGAGACTGCCTGTGTCTATAAAAAAGCAGCTTTCTTTAAAAAGATTATTCAAGAAAATTTTGTCCCTGTGGCCGGTGTTATTGCACGCAAAGAGGCCTATCTTAAAACCCATTACTATAATGCTAAGTTGACTCACACAGGCGACTGGCATCTATGGCAACAGTTTTCTTTAGATTGGGATGCTTTTTACGAGCCTACGCCATCGGTGCATTACCGCGTTCACCAAGTCAATATGCACCGAACCTACGAAAACAAACAGCATCCTATCGAAAACTCGCTGTTATGTTATGACGAGTTAATGCGTTACGCACAAATTCATTCGGCGGCGGCATCGACCAAACAACTTATTCAATTAGGCAAACTTAACTTTAAAAAGAAACATAAGCTGCCTTTGTCCTTCAACGAAAACATGCTTAATACCTTCGTTCGCCCATTTATCTCACTCAAAAAATAAACAATTATTGAGAACAAACCACCTCAGCAAAGCTGTGGTAAGCGGTCGCTGTTCTTCGAATGTCAAACCGACACTCTGCCACATGGCGTGCCCCTTGGCGATAGACCTCTAACTGGTTTGCATCATTAGCCAGTGTGCTTAACGCATCGGCATACTTTTGAATAGGGGCTTGTGGCATACGCTTCACATCCATACTATCCAAATACGTCCAAGGGATCGACTCATCAATAAGGATGCCCGCCGTGTCACCCTCTAGCTGAATCATCTCAGCCACGCCGCCTTGTTGTTTTCCAGAGCGTGTCCCAATAACCGGCACCCCACTGGCCAGGGCTTCAACGACCACATTAGGGCACGTGTCGCGAAACGATAAGTTCAACATCACATCGGCTTGCTGGTAAAAACGCATCAACTCATGATGAGGCACTTTACCTGTGAATTGATAATCCTCGCCCGCCACTAACCCTGATTGATCAGCAATATCGTTTGCGTAAGCCACCGCGTCTTCATCGCCACCACCCACAATAAACGCAAATACAGGCACATCGCATTGTTGTTTAACGCGTGCCAAAATACGCATGTTGTCATGCAGACGATGATAAGGCATAAACCCGTGAGAGATAATCACGGTAAGCTTCTTATTTTCTTTCAGTGGCGATGTGCTTACGGGCTTAAACTGAGTTAAATCAATCCCATTATAAATAATCGTACCGTCTTTTGTGTCACCCACAAAGCGCTGGGTTAGGTCACGTGAAAAATAGCTTTGAAACACAATGTCATCATAGTGCATTAAGTTATATGCTATTTTTTTATTTTTTTGCTTGTTTTTCTTCGTCGAATACCAATCATCAAGTGGCGTAATAGGAAGTAAAAAAGGCTTGTGAATCTTATGCCAACGTGAACAGTAACAGCCATCCATACGTGTAATCACTTTGGTTAAACCTTGACGCCGTCTCTCTTCAATCGCCTCAGGTACAGCCGTAAACGATAAATTCACCCAGACATCAGGAGCATCTTGATTAAACCAGCCATGTTGCTCTAACTCCTGCTTAAGGCGCGTCAGGAAAATACCAGGACCATGATCACTGTATGTATCAAATCCTAAGGTGATGATTGGTTCGTCAAGGGCGGTGCTGTTACTCATAAGTCTTATTATAAGAGAAAGATGGCATTTGAATCGAAGTGTTTATCGTATCCACGCACACTCATCTAGAATCACGCTAATGCTTTCGATACAATGGCATAATGATATCTGAACACCCACACATTGTAATTCGCACCGATGCCTCAAGCAGTATCGGCACAGGACACGTTATTCGTGACCTGTGCCTTGCCGATTATTGGCGTACGCATCACAATGCGTCCGTTACGTTTGCAACGCAATCTCTCAATGGGAATCTCAATGAGCATATTCAATCGTGTGGGTACTCGGTTGTAGAAGCCGACGACACCGACCCTAAATCCTTGTTGGTATCGCTGCAACAGAATAATCAGGCCTCCATTGGTTGGTTGGTGGTGGACCATTATGGTCTTGATGCCGCCTTTGAGTTAGCCTGTAAACCCGCCGTAAAAAACATTATGGTCATTGATGATTTAGCAAATCGGCCACACCACTGCGATATGCTCGTGGATCAAAATTTTTACTGTGCGCCTGATAAACGCTATGACTCTCTTGTGCCAAACGAAACAAAGCTCTTACTAGGCCCTTCTTATGCCCTATTACGCCCTGAATTTGAAACACTGCGTGCTGACTTAGACACCACAGGCCGTGCTGATACCCTACAAATTGAACGCATTATGGTGTCCTTAGGCGGTGCCGACCCAACGAACGCCACGCAGCTTGTCTTAAATGGATTAAGCCAAGTGGACCTCTCCGGCGTTGAAATTGATGTCATTGTTGGTGCGGCCAACCCAAGCCCTGAGACCATTAAAAGCCAATGTACTAAGCTTGGATTTCAATTTCTTCATACCGTGCCCGATATGGCCAAACGAATGATTCGAAGCGATCTTTTTATTGGAGCCGGGGGTACCACAACTTGGGAACGATTGGCTCTTGGCTTACCAGGCTTGGTTGTTTCCATTGCTGATAATCATGTTGAAATCAGTGAAGATCTCGACACCGCAGGGTATCATCAATATCTTGGAAAAAGCCACGAGCTTAGTTCTGAGGTCATTAGTCGTGCGGTGAACACTCTTGTTCAAAACCCACAACCCTTAAACTCTTTTATTGAAAAGGGTATGGGTTTGGTTGATGCCCAAGGAACCCAACGAGTTGTAGAGGCAATGATACAAATACAAGCTAACGATGTTTCTTTGAATGCACGCTAATTCATCACGATCAAAGCGCTTGATGCCCGTATTTATTTTAGCCTGCATTATTGGGCTTGGATTATGGCTTCGCCTTAGTGGCTTGGATTATGGCTTGCCTTTATTTATGCAAGAAGACGAGTCCATTTATTTTCATAAGGCCATGCAGTTTGGCTATGGTGATTTTAATCCCGACTATTTTAAAAAGCCCAGCTTTTTTCTCTATTTTTACTTCGCCTTCTATTACCTATTTAACCTACTTAATGGCGCCTTAGCATGGGCTGATTTTGAAACCCTCTTCTGGCAAGACCCTTCGCAAGTTGTCTTTCTAGGTCGAGCCGTTACTCTTTGTTTTGCGATGGGCAGTGTTGGGCTCACCTATCTAATTGGCAAACGTGTGTTTTCTACGTTTGTGGGTTTGGCCGCCGCCTTTTTACTCGCCATTCACACCACACACGTGAGCTACTCCCCCATTGTAATTTCAGATATCCCTTCTGTATTTTTTATCTTACTCAGCACACTGTGTGCACTAAACGTGTATCACCATGGTCGATTAAAAGATTATCTGCTCTGCGGATTAAGCCTAGCGCTCGTGTTCTCATTTAAATACAACGTGTTTGCGAGTGTTGTATTGATTGCAGCACATAGCCTCCACTATTTCGGAGAATCAAAACAAACACTCAAGGGAAAATGTTTCGCCCTTCTAAAAAACAACCGTCTATGGCTCGGACTTGGTGTTTCCGTGATTGTATTCTTACTTCTCTCACCCTACACACTAATTAACTTTGCACGTTTTCAGGAACATCTGTCCCTTGAAAAACAACACATGCTTCAACGAACCGTTTCTGCCAACACATCCTCTCTCTTCACTCCCTTTGTTAGTTTCCCCGTATTGTTTCTAAAATTAATTCCTCGTAACCTCAGTTGGGGGATCTTCATTCTTGGCTTGCTGGGTATGGTGATTGGATTAGTGGGCACACGACGTAGAACCACTAACAACACCTCTTATAATGGCACAGCAGACTACCTAATCCTACTTTCGTTTCCGTTTCTCTTTTTTATTGTTATCTGTCAATTCAAACTCCTCAACTCCAAATACATTTTGCCTCTCGTCCCCTATTTTATGATCTGTGCAAGTGCGGGACTTTATTGGTGCTGTGAGAAACTTTGTACTTTAACACCCTTAAAGTCGAGCTCTTCGTTATCTAAAATAACAATAGCAATCACTGCTCTTCTAATGATTTTAATTAGCCAGCCACTTTGGTCCGACAGTATTAAACAACAGGCTCGCTATGTCAATCAGCCAACCCCATCTTTGGTACTAAGCTATTTACAAAAAAACGTGCAGCCCAATCAGCGTTTGCTCTTTGAAAAAAAGACCTTTCCCTCACGTAGTATCAAAGCCGTGGATGCTGTATTTAAAACACAGCTGGTTGCTCAAATGGGACTTCCTGAAACATCGGCTGACACTGTTTTATGCACTCAGCCTAACTGGGTTGTAATCAACCCTACTGAGAAACGCTGGCATGGGTATAAAGGGCTTCCTTACGAAAACGACGCCTACTATAATTACTTACGCCAACATTTCACGCCTGTGGCCGGAGTCAGCGAAGCTGGCACCATCGTTTTTCATGCCAAAACAGAAGACAAGCTCAAGCAAGCCATCAACGATGGCGACTATTTGACGCTCTATCACATCCTTGATAAGCGCAAACCAAAAAAGCACAGCGGGCCCACCTTACTCATCTTAAAACAGAAATCCAAAAAAACTCTCTAAGACTGGGACTCTACGTCTTTACCAAACATCGCTTTTAGTTTAAATTTGATGTTGTTCCAATAGGTTTTTACCGCAAAAACAGCGCCCAGCGCACTCGCCACAACAACTTGCACAACATAACTGCCCGTGGTCAAGTCAAGGTAGGCGTGAGCAACAGAAGGTTGCAAACAAAATGTAATCATTGTTAATAAAAGGACAAGTACCAAAGACGCGCTGTGAAAAAAGAACATAAAACCAAAATCCTTCATTATTAAAGAGGTTGTTTTGTAGAGGTTTAAATAAAACCCAAAACGTACAAGAAGTTTACCACAATTGCAATTTTAAGCCCTAATACGCCCTTAACACCCCCTAAATATACTTAAAATAAGATAAAATAAGCATGCCCCCTTGTTGCACTTCTTAATATTTAAACATTTCACAAGGGATTTACGCCCTGAAGCAGTCAGCTACTTGATCTAGAGGACACCCTCCCTATATGACTAACGCCAACCCCTCACCCTATTTTGTCCACGAAAGCTCTTATATTGACGAGCCTTGCTTGATTGGAGAAGGCACTCAAATATGGCATTTCAGCCATATTTTGAAAGACAGTACCCTTGGAAAACGTTGTAAAATTGGGCAAAATGTGGTCATTGGCCCCCGTACACAAATAGGCAACAACGTTAAAATTCAAAACAACGTCTCGGTTTACCCTGGTGTTACGCTTGAAGACGATGTTTTTTGCGGCCCTTCAATGGTGTTTACCAACGTCATCAACCCTCGCAGTGCTATTGTTCGTAACTCGGATGAACACTTTTTAAAAACGACCGTTAAAAGAGGGGCCAGTATTGGTGCTAATGCGACCGTTGTCTGCGGATGCACCATTGGGGAATACGCCTTTATTGGGGCTGGCGCTGTAATCACCAAAGACGTGCCCGCGTATGCCTTGGTTTACGGCAATCCGGCCAAACAATCTGGCTGGGCCTGCTATTGCGGTGAGCCCTTAGATAAAGCGTTTGGCGACACAACAAACCAAACAACATGCGCCCCTTGCTCACGACGCTATGAGTTCACGACCAGCACCGGCGTCACTGAGATAAAAAACGCGTAAAGAAGTCATTAAAAATAGGTCAAATCAGCGTCCCATGGATGGTCAAGTGCTCTTATTTAAAGTAGGATAGCACTGTATTTACTAAAATAAGTAGTAATACCCTCGATTTTACTTGTTTGGTTTGGAGACGTGTACTTGTGATTCCTATCCTAAATTTAACTCGCCAATACGAAGGCTTACGAGCCGATATTGAGCCTTTACTGCTTGATGTAGCGGCCTCTGGCTACTATATTTTAGGGCCACACGTCAAAGCTTTTGAAGAAGAGATCGCCAGCTACCTTGGTGTGAAGCATGCAATTGGGTGCGCCAATGGTACGGATGCCTTGTTTTTAGCTATGAAGGCACTCGGTATTGGCAAGGGCGATGAAGTTATCACAACCCCCTTTACTTACATCGCCACCTCTGAAGCAATCATTCAAGCCGGTGGCACGCCGGTCTTTGTGGATATTGACCCTGCGACGTTCAATGTTGACATTACCCAAGTCGAATCAGCCATTACACCCAACACCAAGGCTATTTTACCTGTGCACCTGTATGGCCAGCCTACAGATATGGATGAATTAATGGCCGTTGCAGGCAAACATAACCTTAAGGTTGTTGAAGATTGTGCCCAAGCCATTGGTGCTCACTACGACAATCAATCCGTGGGCGGTTTTGGTGACATTGGCTGCTTTAGCTTCTTCCCTACAAAAAACTTGGGGGCAATGGGTGACGGCGGCTTGCTCACTACCAACGACGACGAGCTTGCTGAAAAACTCCGCATGCTTCGCGTGCATGGTAGTAAAGAGCGCTATTACCACGAGATGTCCGGTATTAACAGTCGCCTTGATGAAATTCAAGCCGCCATTTTACGCGTCAAACTCAAACATCTTGATACGTACAACTCACGTCGTCAAGCTATTGCAAAGCGATACACTGAGCTCTTAGCCTCTGTATCAGAGTGTGTCATTACACCCGCTACCGGTGATAAGCGTAACCACGTGTACCATCAGTACACGGTTCGAATCAAGGGTAATGACGGTAATCTGAGAAACCGAATTCAGGAAAAAATGGTAGAACTTGGTGTCCAATCCATGATTTACTATCCTGTTCCTCAAACACGACAAGAAAGCCATGCCCACCTTAAATGCAATCCAGAGGCCTTTAAACAAACTGAAATAGCCTGCAATGAAGTGTTATCACTACCTGTTTTCCCTGAGCTGACTGATGAAGAAGTGGATAAAGTGGCTAAGGTGCTTGCTCAATGTGCAACAGAAATAAGTGCCTTAACCCCAGCCTCTTAAAATCAAACACGAGTCGCTTACTGACTCATGGGAATGAAAGCCGTTGTCAGAGATACATCATCCTTACATCTTTTAATGATTGCATTCTTGTATGCCACAGAACAAGGGGCTCCACTTATTAAACTGCTTTAAATATTTATTATTATGGCAATAAATAACGTTATCATTAATAGATTTCATTTCCTGCTGAGACTAATACCCCCTGAGCCCTTCTCATTCTTAGTCTTCACTCTCCAAAATAATGTTAAGATAGTATATAGCAGTGCCTTACGCTACGTTGGTTTTCTTCCAACCCACAACGTAACCTCCGTCATTAAAGAAAGTATTTTGTGACAAACCCCTCCAACAACCCGACAGAAACACCCTATAACCTGTATATTTTTCTAACTACAGGTTTCGTTTCAATGCTGTTATTGTTACGCTTTGGGTTAATGATCTTCTTTCCAGGCACGCCCACAACAGGCATGCTCTTTCAAGCCGTCCTTCCTTTTTGGCACGCCTTTAGTTCTTTATGCAAAATTCTAGCTTTACCGGGGACCATTACTCTAACCATCTTGGCTAAATTACTACCGCCTACCACATCACAATATCTCCCTGCCAGCGATGCCTTACCATTAATCCAAGCCTATGTCTCTGACTCGGCGACACTAGTCGACTACCCGGGCGTGCTTGAATGGGGGTCACTCGTTTCAATCGCTATCTGGTGGTTCATTGCTTTAGCATTAAGCTACTCTATACATACCTTTACCACGGGTTCCAAAGATATCAATTACGCTCGCATTGGAAAAAATTCCCAGCTATTTCTTGGCACAGTAATACGCTCAATAGGCTCCATGTTTGATAGCGACGATGGTGACGACATCAACTCTAAAACATCGCCGAAGAAACCACGTACTGCTAATAAACAAACCGATGAGTTCAAGGAGAAAGCACTGCAAAAAACCAATGATAATGAAATACTTAAGAGCCGGCTAAAAAAACATTCCGCAAAAGAAATTCGCATTCCAAAACAGTTACCACCACAAGAAAAGTCTGAACAGCAACGCGAATCCTTGGAATCCTTCAGGGCACGTGAGGGTGAGATTGCTTATAACCAACTTGTTCGGGATTTACGGGAAGAAAACCAAAATCTCCAAGCGCAACAAAATGAACTTCGCAGCACTTTCTCTCAATACTTTTCACCTCAAGTACTGCAGTATCTAGAATCAAATAAAAGTAACTTTGAAAATCTCCAGAACCAAAGTTTCGCCATTAGTGTTTTATTCTGTGATATCAGAAACTTTACAGAGTTAACGCAATCCACCCCACCCCAAGAGCTTCAGGCCTTACTAAACAATTATTTTTCACTCTCGCTTAATGTCATTCTCAATATCTACAATGGATCAATTAACAAGCTAATGGGTGATGGTGTGCTGGCTTACTGGGGATTCCCTATTCCAAATGAAAACCATGCCGCCTACGCTGTTCAAGCCGCTGTTGATGTACACAAAGCAATCGATGATTTTAATACTGCCAACCCAGACAAGCCCCCCTTATCTATTGGTATCGGTATCGCTACAGGAACAGCCATTATCGGAAATGTGGGCTCAAATGATTTTAAAGATTTCACCCTTATTGGAACCCCCGTCAACCTTGCAGCACGACTTGATGATTTAAATAAAAGTATTAATACCTCTATCTTAATTGACGAGGCAACCCATACGGCCACCGCCCATATCATCCCTTCGCAGAAACAAGGGGACTTTGATATTAAAGGATGGAATGAACCCGTAAGCGTTTATGGACTAAACCTAGATTAATCCCTTGCGTGCCACCTGTAACGTTACTGATCGAAGCGCTTATAATAAGGGCTTAGAGCTTTCTTTTTAGATAGCACGTAATTCGCTTCTATTTCTTGAGTGAAGGGATGTTCATAGCCAAGGGCATCTTCAGAGATAAATAGTGCTTTTTTATAATACTCTTCGGCCGTTGTGTATTCTTCTTGTGCATCATAAACACGCGCAAGGTAATGGGTGATTTCAGCTGATTGTGAACTGGCTTTTCCGTAATGCTTTTCAATATCTTTCAAAAGCAAATTAAAGGTTTGAATAGACCGATCGTATTGCTTGCTATTGAAAAACACCAAACCGATGTTCTCTCGTGTTAAGAATTCATCTTCAATAGGGAGGGTGTCGATCATCCGTTGCATTGATAATAGCTGCTCATAGTGAAGTTCTGAGGCATCATAATTTTCTTGCATATAATAGATAGCTGCCAGTGTTTTAATGTAAGGAATAAGATTGGGATGCCCCTTATAGATCACATTTTCTTTCAATCGCAGCGCTCTTCGAATCGCGAATTCACCATCATCATATTTTCCAAGGGCAAGATACAACTGAGATAAATTCAATAAAGGTTCTGCTAAATCAGGATGACCAGGCCCTAAGTTGGTTTCTAAAATATCAAATGATTGATTAAAATAGTCCACTGAATTTTTATAATCTTTTTTCAAACGGTACAAATGCCCAAGATTATTTAACGTGGCTCGTAACGCAATATGGTTTTCATCCACCACGCTTTTTACCGTATTCAAAGCAAAAGACAGTCGTTGTTCAGCCTTATCAAGATCACCTTTAGCCACGAGCACTTGAGATTGATAATTCCAGTTTTCAACCAGCGCTGCTGAATCATGGCCAAACAATTTTTCTTTCAGGCGTTCCGCGTCACGATAGT
>CAYGPY010000058.1:0-12372 GCA_964351765.1 uncultured Vampirovibrionales bacterium | reverse complement strand
TGGCGAATCGTTTTAAAGACAAAGTGATGGAACTGAAGTCGTTAATGGATGATGAAAAAGATAAAGTGGTAATGACCTATACGATTGACGCCAAGGGGCTTCGTCTGGATTTAAACGACCTATCAAAACGAGTGGCCAAACTGTCTGGTGTCACCTTTAGCGCTGTAAAGATGTATCACGAAGAAACGGTTTAACCACTCGTATTTAAATATAGTTTGTTGTTTTTAATTGAACTGATGTATTAACTTACTTCAGATAAGTCATTGATATCATCTTGTTCTTTTAATTCATCAATCACGTCTTCAAACGCATCTTTAAAATCGCTTTCCTTACGTCTGCTACTACCTATCATCCAGTCTTCATAGTCTTCTTCAAGAACATCGGTGATGACGTCGTTAATAGTGTCTAGTGTGAAGCCTTCTTCTAAGAGGTCAACCACATTTTTCACTTCATCTTCGGTTAAGCCATTCCCTGTGCCTCGGTCACCATCAATGGTGGTCAAAACGCTGTCGAGTTCTTCACGGCTGTCTTCACCTATGGAGATCAAATCGTCTAAGCTAACACGGTTGTGATTCACAAGACGTTCCATCTTGGTGAGTTCTTCTTCAGAGAGATTATTAGAGCTATCACCATCAAGTTCAGAAAGATCTTCGACGTTGTTGGCAATGTCGCGAAGCATATCTTCAACGAGCTCGATTTCATCATCAGATAAATCATCGGCTTCAGCGCTGTTTGCAAAATCATCGGCAGCATCGTTAATTTCGGATTCGTTGAGCTTATTATCGTCCAAGCCAATCAGATATTCAAATGCAATAGACTCAGCATCATTAACACTGTTGGATTGCGCTTCAGGTGTATTTGATTCGCTTTCTTCTTCAGCATCGTCCTCGTTAGCTTCGTCAGCCCCATCAGTATCATCCGCTTCTTCAGTTTCTTCAACATCATCGGTTTCTTCAGCTTCGTCTGTTTCGTCAACATCGTCAGCTTCTTCTGTTGTTTCAGTTTCTGTTGCTTCGGTTGTGCTGCCTGTGGTGTCTGATGTTACGGTGGTTTCAACCACGCTACTGCCGTTGTTCTGTCCTGCATTTGCCATTACTTCGGCCAAGAATGTGGTTAGTTCGCCAATCACTTGAGCCATCAATGCGTTTAAATTGCTAATGAACTGCAACACTGAGCCTGATGGAGCCGTATTCATCACACTACCAATAGGTGTGGTGCCTGAACTTGGAAAAGCACCGCCTTGGGCTGGGTAGCCAGCACCTTGAGTACCGTAGTAATTAACGGTGTTGTTGACGATAACCGGTGCCTGGTTTGGAAATGTTGATGCAGATTGTACACCCGTCATTCCACCACTAAGTCCTGCATTGTTAAAGGAGCTTAGGCTCATATCATTATCGGGTTGGCCTTCGCCTACAAAGTTCATTACAGGTTGTTGTTGCTGACTGGCAGGTAATACGCCAAACCCTTGGGTAGTTTGATTCATATTGACTTGCGCCTGATTAATTTGAGCCATAGCCTGTTGTTGTTGTTGAATCTGATTATCCATTGTTTCTCACTCCACTCCACTCCACTTAATTCCACTTCGGTTATACATAATATTTTTTATACTTCACACTAATTTTTTTACTTATTTATTAATAGATAGTTTTAGATTTAGGAATTTCTTTCTCTGATTTCCTCAATGGCATCACGGTATCCCGTAAAGCTTGAGTCTAAGCCAGAAGCTTCGGCATCGGTTAAACGAATATCTTTAGCGATATCGGCAATCGTTTCACCATCCTCTAATCTATCTTCTAGGTAATCAAGATCGTTCTCCGTCAGGCCAAAGATAGCTGCGTGAGTATCGTCGACATTACCTTGAATGAGTTCATGTTCGTGATTAATAAAGAAGTTTAAATGAGGTTGACTTAAGTCATCATTATCAATGTCACTTAATTCTTCTTTATCAAGTACGCCATCATCGTTCGCATCAATGTCATCAAAGTTATCTTGAAGGAAATCAACCACATCTTCTGAAGCATTTGCCGGTGGTGTATGCCTTTCAATTTCTACAGCTTCTGTAGCTGAAGATTCTTCACGTTCGATTTCAAAATCAATGGTTTCGCCATCGTGAACAATCGAATCAAGAGCAAAGCCACCATTGGCTGGTACATAATTTAGTTGTGTTGTTGTACCATCTTCATTTTTATAGACTGCGTGTAAGGCAGCACCTTGACTTGAATGAGGCAAAGTCACTCGTTCGAGAGTACCAAACTCATCTTCTAAATCGACTAGCATTTCTTTAGCACTGTCTACCAGTTCAGGAACTGTATTGCCTTCAAGGTCAAGATGTTCAAACTCTTCAACCGCGTCACGAACTTCAGAAGAACTTAATGTTTCTATTTCTGTTTCATCTTCGTCAGCATCAGCACTATCGGTTTGACCAAATCGAATTGTTTCCCCATCACCAGCAACATTACTGAGACGATATTCACCATCAACAAGTTGATAAACAACGTTGGTTTCGTCACCATCTTCGTTGGTAAAGGTAATAACCGCTCCACTATGGCCGTGGAAGGATGGCTTTCTGAAGTTTGTAATTTCACCAAACTCTTCAGTTAGGTCTTCAAAAATATCTTCAGCATCGTCTTGGTCATTTAAGTCTGCTGGATCAATTGAGCGATAATCAAGCATCAACTCACGAATGTGTTCTTCATTCTCGGCTTGTGCTTCTTCTTCGTCATTATTTAATTCAACAAGTTCACCGTTTGATTGAACACTGGTTAAAACATAGCTGCCGTTACTGAGTTCATAATTTAATTGTGTGATGTTTCCATCTTCATCTTTAAATCGTGCGTGCATTACGGTGCCAGAGCTTGAGCTTACAACGCTCACGTTCTCTAGTTCACCAAAGGAATCCTCTAAGCCAGATAGTGCTTCTTGGGCACTGTCCTCTAGTTCACTTGCTGTTTCACCTTCAAGATCTAGTTCTTCAAAGCCTTCAAGTGCTTCTTGAATTTCGTCGGCCAATTCGGCTGGTTCTGCGTCAGCATCAGGTTCAGTTGTTGTTCCTGAGCCGTCTGTACCGTCGGCACCGTTTGAGCCATCAGCGCCATTCGATCCGTCAGTACCATCGGTACCATTCGAACTACCGGTACCGTCAGTAGAGTTGCTTGAACCATCTGTACTACCTGAATCATCTGTACTGCCTGTGCCTGAATTAGAACCAGCGCTTTGAAGGATGGTTGCGATAAACTCAGTTAAGCCTGCAACAACGGTCGCCATCATGCTGGCGATTTGAGCCATTGTATTTAATACGGAACCTGAAATACCAGGGTTCATTACACTACCGGCAGGAACACCTGCACCCGTTGGATAGCCTGTTTGAGCTGGTATCCCGCCACCTACTGACGGTGCACCACCGTAAATATTAACCGTGTTGTTGATCATGACAGGAAAGCTTTGACCCGAAAACATATCGGATGACATTGCTTGAGCACCTGTGATACCTGTATTAATTGGGGCTGGCATCATACCGGGTGTGGAAACACCGGGGTTAACATAGCCCATTTGACCTTGAATAGGTTGCCCCGTTGCTGGGTTGACCTGTTGATTAAAGTTAAAATTATCCATCTCTTTACTCCTTAACGCACTTCTGAGATACGCATCATTGCGTATACTAATTTCAGAAATTCGACTCTGTTCTCTCGACTTACTTTTAATAATGATTTAAAACACTGTGCTTCGATTCACAGGTTTGTGCGAAATCTAATTCGCAATATCAGATATAACTCTGATGATTCTGTTCTCTCACTTCGACATTTATTTCGACTAACCAATATGACTAATAAAGGTTAAAAAGTTTCTCATAGCATTCTCTAAATAAATAAAAACAATCACAAGGATAAGATTGCTAAAACGATGCTATTTTGTAACGGACTTGTTACAAAATAGAGCGAAAATCATTAAAAACAACACAAAAATGACGTGTTTTTAACGGTTTTTAAGCACTTTTTGCCCGTTTTTGGCTTGTTTTTCACTCGTTTTGAGCCTGTTTTTTCTCTGTTTACCTTCATTATTTTAAAAATCGGCCGATATAATAGAGGTCAAAATACCTTTAAATGATATATGGCAACACAAAGCTATATTTGGTATAATGACTATATAGATGCTCTTAATAAGGGTGTTTAAAGCGATTAGAGAGCAAAGGAACTAGTTTATATGTATCACCCTCATTCGGAGAGCCATCATGGCCAAGAGTCTTTATTTGAGGACTTCTTAGCCGATACGGCCGTTGTCCACGAGTCGTCAATGGTGGATAAACCCTGTCGAATTGGGGGCTTTACCCGCGTGATGCGCTTCTCGCATATCATGCCACACTCTATTATCGGCGAGTATTGTCAAATCGGTTCCCACGTTACGATTCCTTCAGGTGTGTTCATCGGAAACAACGTTCGCGTGATGAATAATGCCATGCTGGCCAGTGGCTTGATTATTGAAGATGGTGTATATTGTGGGGTTTCAGCTGTTTTTGCTGAGAGTCGCTCTATTCGTTCCAAGACGGGGCCTGTGTCTCGTGTGAGTCCAACGATTATCCGTAAGGGGGCACACTTGGCGCCCAATACGGTTGTAAGCACCGGATGCCGTGTGGGCCAATACGCCTTTGTTGAAGCCGGTACGGTTGTGGATCGCCACGTACCGGATTTTGCGGTGGTCTCTGGCGATGTGATGGATATTAAGGCGTGGCGGTGTCAGTGCGGGCAAGAGCTCAGTCTTACAGCCAGTCAGGCCGAATGTGATTACTGCGGTAAACACTACTATCTAGAGCAAACCTATCAACTGGTTGAAGTCCCAGCGTGTATTCATCGCGGTGAGGATACGCTGGATGACAAACAACAGCAGGCTTAAATAAAACCGGCTGTTGTATTGTGCTTTATAGATGTGTCTTGCTTAGGACGCGTTGGGCTGAGGCTCAAGTTCTGAGGCGTCTTGTGCTTTTTTTGAGGAGCTCATGTCGTCGCTTGATTCTTTGTTGGCGTGGTTTTTTGGCTCAAATGTTACCATATTGTTCATCACGCTTTGCGCTTCTTTCGAAAACGACTCAGCGTGTAACACACGTTGTGGGAACGGAATTTCAATGCTGGCTTCATCAAAGGCTGCTTTAATGGCCGTTGAGACTCTGTTTTTCACTTTAAGGTGTGTTGCTTGATCAGGCAGTGTCCAGTAGTACACATCAAGATTGATGGATGAATCGGCAAACTCAGACACATATACCCAAGGACCTGGATCCTTAAGAACACCGTCAAGTTCTTTTAATGCTTTATAAATAGCTTGTTGTGCGTTTTCAATGTTTTCACTATAACCAATACCCACGGTCATCATCGTTCTGCGCTTGGTATAAGCAGTGTTGACGGTAATCGGTTCCATCACAATCTGACCATTTGGAATAATCACCTGACGGCCATCATAGGTGTCCATTAAGGTTGCACGAATGTTGATGTCTTTAATGGTGCCTTCAAAGTCACCGGCAATAATTTGATCGCCAAGTCGAAAAGGCTTTTGCCATAGAATCAATATTCCGGCAAAAAAGTTTTGAAGGACATCTTTAAATGCAAAGCCAATAGCCACCGAGCTAAGACCCAATCCAGCAACAAGTTTTGAGGCATTAAAATCGGGAAAAATAACCACAGCAGAGATCAACAGACCCAGCGTTAAAACCATATAAAAACTGATGTTAGACAGAATTTTAACCAGAAGGTTATCCACTGGGGATTTATCGCCTAACTTAAATACAATTTTGCGTGTGAGCTTGGCTAGTAACCAAAATGCAATGATGACCAAACCACCGGCTACAAGATACGGCAAATGGGCAAATAGACCTTCTATCATATCGACAATGGTGTCCCAAGCCTTATTGAGGGGAGAAAATACCATGGAGACCTCCTAGAGAAATAGTGAAATAATAACTATAATTACACTTTATCAGTGCACGGGTTAAGGAGCTATTACCTGTGTGTTTAGCAAGATACACTAAGTGGCTATTGTCGAAACGGGTAACTTTTTATTACATTGCGTCTTATTCACTATCGATGGGGATGTCTTTGATTTATACTGACAAAATAATTACGTATGTAATATAGGGAATAGGCATGATGATATCTTCGACAACTTCTTCAATGAATACCGTGTTACGTCCTCAATCCGACGTTCAGTTCGGTTTTGTAGGTCGTTTTAAACGAAATAAAAATGAAGGTTCTGACGTTGAAGGGCGAGAAAAAAAGAATAAGCTCCCCGTAAACGTTCCGCAAAACAAAAGCCCGTTTATGAGAGCTACAAAATTTGCGTTGATTCCTTTGGCTGTATTGAGTGCGGGTGTATCGAGCTATATTAATCCGCCGGTAAATACCGCTCTTGCAAACGACGATAAAATTGAATTTTATGATCGTATCCACGATGCTGCTTCTGAAGTAGAACGAACCCAGGCGATTGAAGACTTCTTATTTGAGCGTGGTTTTGAGTTTACCGCTTCTGCTGAAACGTTAGAGAAAAACCTACGTCAAGATGTGTATGAAGCGGTGAGAGAAATTTTTATTGCTGTTGATGTCGAACATAATAACTTTGTCAGTCTTGATCTGTATGGATTGTTGAATGATGAATCATTATCTGAAGAACAAGTGGCAAGGCTCAACTCGAATATTCAGCGGGGCTTGCGTAATGATGACTTATCGGATCCTCAAGTGCTGTTTGAACTTTGGTTTGATTCTGTTGGTGAAGACGTGATTGCGACTTCGGGCTATCGCACAATCTTATCCGATCGGATTGGATCAACAGTAGAAAATCTCGATCGAACTCATCTTGCTTATACTACGGCCCAAAATGTGTTGGCTGCTGCTGTATTATTGTCTGGTTTGGGTGTTGCGATGAGCTTTACACCGGTTGGTCGTCGTAAGCCTGAAGGTGAAAATCTAGATCAGCAGGCTTAATTAGAACAACAAATCATATTCAGAAAAAACGGAATGGCTGATCGCGTCATTCCGTTTTTTATGTGTGATACTCATTAAAGGTCGGTTTAAATACCAAACTTTTTAATTAAATTGATGGTAAAAACATAGCTTAGGCTGGTTAATAAACACGCTACGCCCAAAGAAGGGTAGAACGATACGCCACGCTTTAGTAAAAGAGGCAGGCTGATAAAGAGTATTAGCGAGGGTAAGACGAGCCACACAATTTCTTGTGAGAATTGAATGAGTGCTTGCGTGTCTTTGGACTCCATATAGATCCAGATCATCGCCATAACCGAGATCAGAGGCAGTGAGGCAAGCAAGCTGCCCAGTAATGTAGATTGTTTGGCTAATTCAGACACCACAACAATCATCACGGCACTCATCAGAACTTTGATTAGATAAAAAGGGGTCGTCATTAGAGCCTTTCATCAATAGGTATTAGTACTTTAATAAGAGCATCATTTAGTCTGAATGCAGTGGCTTTAGAAGTTCGTCGAGCGTACTATCATGGTTTTGCTCGCTTCGGGATTCAAACGGAAGATCCAGTTTGGTTTCGGGCACGAACGAAGGTTCGTTTAACTCTTCTGCATCGTCGCTGTTTAGTAAATCATTTTCAACGTGATCAAAAAATGAGCGCTGGTTTGTTTCAGGATTGGTGGCATACGGACTTAACACGTCTTTTGGGCCGATTGGTTGAGTTTGATCTGGCTTCTCTTGTAATTCAAGTTCTTGCTCAGCTTCAAGAGGATCAGCCTGTCCTTTAAAGTTATCAATAACGGCTTCAGCGAGCTCGGTAAAGGTGTCTTTAATACTCGCTCGAATGTTATTTTCTTTTACTTCATTGATTAAAGTCACCACAGGCGTTGTAAATAGAAGGTCGTCATTATCATCAGGAATACTAGCAATATCTTGAGTGTATTCAGTCGGAATAGCGTGCACCGCTACTTCAGTACGGTTAGCAGATGGAGGTGTCTGATAAGACAGCGCATTAATGGGTACGGCTTGTTGATAAAACTGATTGGATGACGTGCTTGACGTGGTGCTTGATACCGTAGAAGTCTCTGCAAAGATGGTGGTTGATGCTTGACTCAGTTGGTTTTCCATTGAACGGAGATTCTCGACGCGGAATAGAATCGCTTGCAGCGCTTGCTCTAACGCGTTGATAATAAACTCGTTTTGGCACGTGCTTAACATGGTGTTGAGCATATGCAAGGAACGCTGAGTACTAGCCACTTTACCAATACTGCGAACGGTTGCCCATACGACAGCTGCATCATAGTCGTGCTCGTTATCTCGTTTGCGTTGCGCTTCGAGTGTGGATTCTAAGTAGTCGAGTAGAATTTCTTCACTACGCCAGCCAATAGCTTTGCCCAATGAACGAACAATCGCAAGCTTCACATCTTGGTAGTTACTCATCGGATCGCTATCAACCACAGGTTGATTTAGTGCTTGTACCAAGGCTTGCAGCGCACGATCATCTTCCATCATACACAGTGCATCGGCAGCAATCGCACGAATACCATTGTCTTCATCTTCTTGAAGACGTTCACTGAGCAGACGAACAATGTCTGAGCCTTGATAGCGACGAATACCCATGCACCCATACTTGCGAATTTCAGGGTGCGGATCACGGCACGCATCGGTAAAGGCTGTGCGCAAGTATGGCGAGTTGCTTTCGCACTCAAGTAAACTTTCTACTGAAACCAATCGTACGTGCTCGCACGCGTCGTTCATTCCTTTGAGGAAGATGGCGGTGAGTTCGTGTTGATCTCTAAAGTCAGAGAGCGTTTGATAAACCTGAGTGCGAACCAGATCGGAATCATCATCAATGCACCCAATCATGCTTTCAACAATGCGGTGTTTAAATACCAACGGCGTGTTCTTTTCAGAGAGTTCTTTCAAATTGCGAGACGCATATTCACGAACCAATGGGTTACTATCACGCAAGGCGTGTAAGATGGCTTCACGAGATCGATCGGAGTGCATGAGTGCCAAGTTGTTGAGCACGTTAACCCGAACAACGGCTTCGCTATCATCAAAGTATTCAAACAGCGCATCTTCAATAAACTGAACCATGGAGGTGTCGTTTAGGGTGTGGCACAATTGAATCACTTCTTGTGTCTTCTCGCGACTTAACTCGCCGGATCGGATTGAAAGCGGAATAATACCGCGCAAGTAGGCCAGTTTTTCATCGGTAGAAATATCGGTTTCAGCGTGACGTGTTTTCTCTTTTAGAAAATCAAACACGGTAGCGCTTTCAATGCGGTAGTACTTTAAGCGCGTTTCATCTTTAACCGAATTAAATAAAGGCGTATTGTTATCATTTGAAGATGTTGCTTTGTTTTGGTTACTCACATCAACAAGAAAATGCTGATTATAGAGTTGACGAAGTACTTCAAATACAAAGGTTTCAGACACGTGTTGCGACAAGCTGATTTCTTTAAGGGCTTTGTTAGTCGAGAAGCGTTTTGTGCCGTAGTTGTTTAATAATGCGGCAATGACTTTGTATAAGTTGGGTTCTTGATCGAGGCTGATTAACTTAAGGCGCGTAAAGGCCATCTCTAAAATATCAGTTAGGTTTTCTACACCCAGTCGGCGATAGAAGGTATTATCAATGTGTGACACATGATTGGTGCGGCTGCGTTCAAGAAGCGCGTGAATAATTTTTGCGTTCCAGTAAGGGTTGCCCAAGGTAAGATTGTACGTGGTTTCCAGCACGTCATCGGTAACAGTGAGCTTGGCTTCTTTCAATCGCTGACGAATAAAGGTGGCATGGTTTGGTGGTGATAAGGGTGATAGCAACAGTTTGTTTCTAAAGAGTGGATAAATTGTGCCGCCTAATGTTTGACTCTGGTTTTCTGTGGTACACGAGAGCAGCAACATAAAGTGGAAGTTTCGTTTATCGACAGTTTGCTGCATAAAGTGGGCAAAGAAACGTTTCAAGTTAATCTGCTTTGCGCGCGATTCAATTGACGTAACAGCCTTATCCCAGCCATCAATTGAAACAAACAACGCTGTTTCGATGTCCTCAATAAAGTGATTAACATGGTTAACGACATACAATAAATCATTGAGCCACTCGGCTTCATTGCTATTTAAAGACGCTTCATCACTCAGGACATCGGCATCGAGCTTGGGTGGTAACGTATTGCGCTTTAAGTTTTGCTCGTTTGAGCTAGCATCATCAACAATAGAGTTTGTCACAACATCATTCAAATAATCAGGATCCGCTGGAACAGCCACGCGACTGGTATTACCAAAGCGGGTTTTGTTTTCAATCTGAACATGAGAAACACCGGATCGCGTCGCATGCTCAGAGCTATGATGGTGATCAGTATTTTTAACAGGGGAGGGCAAGGCTTCAATAGAACGACCGAGTTTAATTTCAGTGGCCTTTACCATTTCTTCAATCGAAAGCTCTCGGCTTTCAAATAATGAGTCGATGGCCGCATCCGCATCAGGGTGCATATTGGCACCACGATTCAGTTTTACTTTAGGAATCTCAGGTTTGGTTTCAGTGTCATTCGATTCTGTTGACACGTTATTGTTGTCATTGTCTTCGTGTCGTTGGTTAAACAGTCGGATGCCTTCTTCAGGTGGCAGAGCTATGGTTGATTGTTGTTCGAGTTTTTCATAGATGGCGCGTAGCTTTGGATCAACCGGTTCTAAGATACTCGCTGCGGCCATAACCCAAGGATTAGTCACTAATCCCACTAAGTTTTCAATGGTGTCGTTGACCGACATTTTTAATTTTTTAACGGTCGGCACCGAACTACGAATCGCCTTCATTAGCTTTTCGTGCTGCGTGCTGCCCCGTCCGTCCACGCCGTTGGGAAGCCCTTCTTGAATTTTAACGAGTGACACGGCGCGGATGAGATCCAAACGATCCCACTGCATCCCGATATCGGTGGTTTGCGTGTTTACCGCTACAAGGGCCTCATCTAAAATCTGGGCACACTCTTGGCGAAGTTTGTTGAGAATACTAATGCAAAGATGCTCGGGAGAAACGATGTCGGTGGCTTCAAGAGAAATCGTTCGACAATAAAGGGCTTTATTAACGATGGTTTTAAAGCTATCAAGTAGCGCTGTTTTACCAATGCCTTTATCGCCATTAATCAAAACGCTTTTGGTTTGGCCGGTTTTAGCCAAGTGCAGCAGTTTTAAGAGTTGGCGTAATTCTTTTTTTCGGCCAATCACCGGAGCCTGCTCTAAGAGCTGGATTTCTCGTGACAAGGAATCCAGAAGGTGTTTTTGTTGTTGGGGTTGACGGTTCAAAATAAAAACCTTCGGTTAGCTTATCTCTAAAGAAAAAGCAGTGATTGTTTTGCCTGCCGTATTGGGGCACCCACATTCCCTCGTTTTGGCATGGATGATTTTGTGGAAAATCAGGGCAATACGATGAAAGCCATGGTGTTCTATACTGTTCTATATTAATATAGTTATAGATTGATGCCAAAGCATTGTTAAGAAAGAACAAGAGGCGACCTGAAACCCATGATGAGACTAATTAAGATGACTGTAGTAGCACTGCTGTTAATGGCCTCAGTGGTCTTTTTATGGCAACGATCGAGTGAATCAACTCATCAGTCGCTGTTTACCGGTGTGGCGCAAGCTGAGGCCGCTAAGGTAAGGCTTAAAGCGCCTAAAAAGTCGATTCAGTTGGCTAAAGCAGAGAGTGAATCTATGATGACAGCGCCTCCTTCTGACCCATACTTGTTTATCAATCTGTTGGCCGTGGGTTCTAAAGCCCCTGCCATTGAGACGGTTAATTCTGATGGGGATGTGATTAAGCTGTCTGACTATACTGGTAAAAAACAAGTGGTTTTGGTGTTCTATCAAGGTGATTTCTGCTCAGTGTGTGGACGCCAACTGGCCGGTATTCAGGCCAACTACTCCAGCTTTACAGCCAAAGACACTGAAGTGTTGGCCGTTAGTGCTGATGGCGAGGATTCAGCCGCTAAAACCAAAGGCGAGCGGGGACTTTCTTTTCAGGTTGTTCCTGACCCTGACCACAAGGTGATTAAAGCCTTTGGAGTTAGTAATATCTCTCGGAAGGGCATCGCATGGCCTGCGGTATATGTCGTTGCCAAAGACGGTACCATCAAAGACGCCTTCGCCGACCCCAACATGACCCGCCTTCAAGCCGATCAGATTTTAGAGCGTCTGTAACGTAGGCTGTATTTATTTAGCTTTATAACAAAAAACCCCTCTTCTTATTTATAAAGAAGAGGGGTTTTTATTAAGTTTAATAGGTTCTAGCGTTTTTCTAAAGGCACGAACTCGATGTGTTGTGGGCCTTTGTAGATGGCTTTTGGGCGAATTAGACGGTTACCGTCGTGTTGCTCAATAATGTGGGATGTCCAACCCACCACACGGGCTAGGGCAAAGA
>CAYGPY010000057.1:4537-12396 GCA_964351765.1 uncultured Vampirovibrionales bacterium | reverse complement strand
ATGTTGATAATCCCTTCTTGGCTAAAACCAAAGCCGATCAGCAGATGAAGTGGCTGGAAGAAAGTCTGCAAGCAAGCACCGCTCGTTTTAAAGTGGTGATGGGGCACTATCCTGTTTATTCTTCGGGTATGCACGGGAATCATCGAGGCAGTACCCAGAAGTTGCGCCGTATTTTAGAGCCTGTGTTAGAGCGAAATAATGTGGATGCTTATTTGGCTGGCCATGAACATCACTATGAAAAATCAAACCCTATTAAAGGCATTACTCACTTTGTAAGTGGTGCTGCTGGGCGTGTGCGTGATATTTTTTATGAGGACTATCCGTCTCACGATCGTGCCGTGGCTCTTGCGAAGTATCACTTTATGATGTTTGAGGTGGATGAAAAAGGCTTACATTACCAAGCCCTAAGCCGTGGCGGCCGCGTGCTGGATGAAGGCACGGTGCTCGATAGAGATACCGTGAAACAGAATAAACCTCCTGTGCAATTGGCTTTTGCCTAGAGGGGTTTAAACTCAAAACACACCCTTTGTTTGCAAAATGCAAGGTGAAAGGGTGTGCTTATTTTCAGATTGCTGGGTCTGAAATGTTAAAAAACCTGTTGGACGATTATCGAATTTGTTTGTAGTTGTAACCATCGTGATCGTCGTTGGCTTTACGCTCGGCAAGTTCAAGCCATAGCAGAAATTCTTCTTGCGATTGTTGCAAGCGCGTATGCTCTTCAAGGGCGGCCATGTTTTTTAGCGCCGTTGGAATAGCAGATGTTTCGTCTTTGCGTGGCTTAGGAAAAAGCATTGGGGTATCGCCTTTTTAGTGTGGGTAATGTCAGTTTGAACAATGCCGGTTAAATCACAGCATTGACACGGGATATAAAGATATCCTAGTTATATAAAAAATAAAAACAATCAGGAATTGCCCAAAACCCGCTTTTTATTACACGAATGTTACAAAAAGGATTTAATGCGTAAGGTTATCAATGCCTTTAAAAACGGTGTTATAGCGTAAGCTCATAACGGCGATCGCAATTATGGCGACATTCTGTGTCCCCAAATTGAGTGAATCCGTAGGATTTATAAAGGTGAATGGCTTTTACCATCGTGGCGTTGGTGTCCAAAATCATCCGCTTATAACCTAATGCACGCGCTTCATCTAAGTAGCGTTCAACCATGGCACGGCCTAAGCCCTTGCCTTGTATGTCAGGAGAGAAATACATTTTTCTTAGAATACAGGTTTTCACCTCTGGCATAACGCCAATCAATGAGTCCGTTAGTTTCAACACTTCACGAAAACCACCACCACCTACAATGTGCTCATTCTTATGCTCATCAAGTTCAACGAGTGTATAAAAGCGATCATTCTTTCCAGAGTACGCCGCTGCTAAATCAGCAAAATCATTATCGCCTTCTTCAAGTCCATAATCTAAATTATAGGCTACAAGTGACTTGGCAATAACGTGTTCGATATGTGTTCCGTCTTCTTTGGTTGCGCGTCGTAGGTAAAACGGTGTTTTTAAAACAGAATAGACGGTATCAATTTGTGAGGAGGAGCGTGTCATCGGTTTTCTTTCTTGGTTTTTCAGGAAAGCTTTACAAGTGATTGTTATGTAGAGCTACCTTCATTGCCTCACCACGCTCCATCATCAACAGGGCCTCTTCAAAATCTTTCATTGGGAGCTCTGTTGAAATGAGTTGACGTGGATCAAAGGCATTTTCGCTTAACAGGCTTAAGGCTTTTTGGTAGTAAGTAGGCGTATGATGAAACAAACTAATCAGTGTGATTTCGTCATAGTGTACGCGGCGTGTATCAACAGAGACGTTGCTACCACTAGGGCATCCACCAAACCAATTTACCAAACCACCTTTGCGAACCAACTGAAGTGCTAGTTCCCATGTGCTGGGTTGACCAACGGCTTCAATCACCACATCAAAACCACGGCCATCAGGCGTGTGGTTTGTGACCATGTCATTGGGATCGGTAGTCACTGTCATATCAATCACGGCATCAACGTTTGCAAAAGTTTTGGCTAGCGTGCGTTTGTGTTCGCTTCGCCCCAGCGCGGTAACGTGAGCACCATAATGTTTGGCAATGCGGCACATGAGTTGACCAATGGTACCCAATCCAATCACAGCCACCGTTTTATTTTTCCCTGTTTTTTTGGTGATGCCTGACATTTCAACACCGCGCAGGGCAATGGCCACATCTTCACTAAAGGCAGCCAATGTCGAATCCATAGTGTCGGGTATTTTATACGTGTTATGCGACGTGATGTTGGCCGGAATAACCATGTAGTCGGCATAGGATCCATTTAGTAAATAGAGGTTGTCGCACAAATTAGTTTGACCTTGCTCGCAAAAATAGCACTCAAAACACGGTGCAGAGTTTGCCGCCACAATGCGATCGTCAACGGTAAAGGAGTTTACATCGTTAGCGGTATCAACCACAGTGCCTGCAAATTCATGACCAAACGGAGCAGGAAAATCTTTTAGTAAAACCGGATGACCCCGACGATAACATTTCACATCGGTACCACACGTGAGTGAGACATCCACGCGAACAAGAAGTTCGCCTGCTTTTAATTTAGGAATGTCGACGGTTTCATAGCGCACGTCAGTGGGTTCATAAAACCGGACGGCCTGCATTGTGCCGGCTGGTTTTATGATTGATCTGGACTGTGTTTGAGATTGTGATGCCATGATATGAATTAATCCTGATTTTTTTATAAGGAGTTAGCGTGTAATTAAAACTTTGATTGCTTCACCGGATTGATAGAGCTGTATCGCTTCATTTAATTCCGAGAGTGTTTTTTGATGGGTTACCAAAGGGGCAACGTTCAAAGTACGAGTAAAAATTAAATCGGCCGCTTCTTTTAAATCAGCCATACTGGGTGAATAACTTGGAATGAGCGTAATTTCTCTAAAATATAACGCATTGGGATCCACATCAACCGGTGTTTGCGAGCTGGTGAACAACACAATGCGACCGCCATCACGAACCAGTTCAAATGCTTGGGTAAGTGTGTGAGCGTTGACGATGCTCAAAAATACGGTATCTACTTTTTGAGTAGGCAGTGTTTGCAGTGTGTTTTTAATCGTATCGGCTTGGCTTTTTGGATTAAAGGCGTGACTTACAAAATTGTAATGGGACGCCAATGCCAATCGCGTGTCATCCAAGTCAAAACCAAGAACGCTTTGGTAGCCTTTGACACTAAAAAGTTGGGCAGCCATTAACCCAATAAACCCTACGCCCACAACCGCCACACTGCCATTGGTGATGTTCTGGACTTTATTGACCGCACGCACCACACACGCTAAAGGTTCCATGCAACTGGCTTCGGCGTCAGTGATGCTGTCAGGGACCAAAAAGGCAGTGTGTTTTAAATGACAGGCTTGCAAGGCAATGATTTCAGAGAACCCACCGGGGGCAAGGTTGCTTTGCTTAAAGTCACGACACATTGATTCACTGTTATTGAGGCAGTAATGGCAAGAGCCACAACTGGCATGGTGAGACGTTACAAGGCGATCGCCGATCTTAAAATCAGAGGTGTGTTTATGATCAAGAGCAATAATCGTGCCGACCACTTCGTGACCCAATACACTGCCAAGGGGCGCTTTGGTGTTGATCACTTTATCTAAGTCTGAACCGCACAACCCACAGCCATTAAGCTGAATTAAAGCACCGCCTTTAGGAAGCTCTGGTGAAGGCATTTTCTGTGGTACAAGAGTTTGATTCTCTTGAAGCGAGGCCACCGTGGTTGTTTTAGTTGTAAGGATGCTTGTTGGCATGGGGTGAATGATTCCATTGAACGTAAAGTTTTACGATGATATTAGCTGATTTAATGCTACACCAATCGTTTCCAGATTAAAATAGGGGCACGATACCACTTTAAACTCATACTGAGTCACATCATCGGAGGGTCGTTCACAGATGGATAAGCTTGATATACGTAAGGTAGCGCATAGTCGTAATGCGGTATTGAATGTTGAAGGAACGTATAGTCCAGAAAAATTGGGCTTCAATCAGAATGACGTGGACAATCAATTGGTTGAAGATGTGGTGTGCTCGTGGCGTTTTAAAACCAACTCGGTGGGGTTGTGGGTTCAGGGTGTGTTGAGTACGAGTATGGCCGTACCTCATCGATCAACGGAAGCAATTCCTATTGATCTTAAAATTAGTGAGAAATTTGTTTTTGATCACGTGGTGGATGATGATAGCTTGGCCGGAGAACGTCAGTTAACCGACGGTGATTTCTTTGAAACCGTCGATGAAAACGGCTATTTGGACTTGATTGATCTTGTTCGTCAGTATGTGATTATGGAAGAAGAGACAATTAGTCGATTTGGGGTGATGATGCCGACCACTGATGGGAACCAAGACGATACTTCTCATTCGGCTTTGGTTGAGGGATAATACGGTCACTGAAGCTGAATATTAATTTGGTAGTATCAATTTCAGTTTTTTGCTTGAGTTTGGTATATGTTTTTGTCAAAATCAATGCTCTGTTAGTACTGATGTCAGTATTAATGTGTTTTAACTCGCAAGATGTGTTTATTCAACAAGAGCGCTATGCTCTAAAAAAGACTTAAATAGGCGCTTTGTTTGCATTGTTCCTATCACTAATCAATCACCTTACTAAAATTAATAACATTAACGAGGATTAATCTCATGCCAGTTCCTAAGAAACGAGTCGGACGCTCCGACCAGGGTCACCGTCGCTCCAATTGGAGAGCCACCGTCCCTGAAGTATCCACATGCCCTCACTGTAGCGCTATTAAGTTGCCTCACGTGGTTTGTATGGAGTGTGGATTCTATAAAGGCCGTATCGTTAGTGACAAGCTTCATGCGGGTCATTCACATGATCACGATCATGGCGATCACGCCGGTCACGATCACGACTAAATATTAAACGAATTCAAGCGTCTTTGATGTGGCTATAGGCTACCAAAGACGCTTGCTTTTTTACTCGCAATAGTTTTCATATCGATTGTTTAGAGTTGAGTGCCGTCACAACGTATGTAACGTTATAAGTAGGTCGTTTTCTCCTATGACCAAAAAAGACATATGTATAGCCGTTGATGCCATGGGTGGTGATCATGCCCCCTTTGAGATTGTAAAAGGTGCCGTTGATGGTGCCCGAACTCAGAAAGTATCCGTGTTGTTGGTGGGCCAACTTGATGCCGTCAATGTGGAGTTAGCTAAGTACGATACAACGGGTCTTGATATTCAGGTTCAAGAAGCGACTGAAGTGATTGGCATGGATGAGTCGCCAGCCACGGCAATTCGTAAGAAAAAAGATGCTTCAATTATCGTAACAGCCAAAAGTGTGCGTAAAGGGCGCGCTGATGCAATGGTAGCCGCCGGCAGTACGGGTGCGGCCATGGCCAGTGCCTTGTTTAATATCGGACGTATTGATGGCGTGGATAGGCCTGCCATTGGTGTGGTGATGCCATCGGTGGGTGGCAAATGTATTTTAGTGGATGCGGGCGCGAATGTGGATTGCATCCCAGAAATGTTGCTTCAGTTTGCTCATATGGGCATGGTGTATATGGAGAACGTTTACGGTATTAAGGACCCAACGGTTGGGTTGCTTAATATAGGTTCTGAAAAAGGCAAAGGCAATTCCTTTGTTAACACGGCTTTTGACTTACTAACCAATTCACCAGGGATTAATTTTTACGGCAACATTGAAGGTAAAGATGTCTTCTTTGGTGTTTCAAATGTGGCCGTGTGTGATGGTTTTACCGGGAATGTGGCGCTAAAGTCTGCTGAAGGCGTGATGCGGATGTTTAAAACAGTCTTGAAAAAAGAATTTCAAGAGAGCCTTTCGGCCAAGGCGGGTTATTTACTTGTGAAGCCTGCCATTGAAAAAGCCGCCAACTTTGTAGACCCTGAAGAATTTGGTGGCGCCCTATTACTAGGTATCAAAGGTATTTGTGTGATTAGTCACGGTGGTAGTAAAGCTCGTGGCATTATGAATGCGATACGAGTGGCGAAGGAAGCTGTTGAGACTGACGTCATCACTAAGACCGCCACAGCGATTAAAGAAAACATTCACGCCGGTGATCCTTCCACTTAATCAATCTTCGTTACTTTCTGCTTGATAAAATTGGACATCACCAAGGACTTGTATTACCGTTTCACTCAGATTTAAAAGAAAATCAATTCATTGTATTTTTATTTCAATTTAGTTTCCAACTCGTAACCACATTTTATTTTTACTGACTCTATAAGGAGCGGCTCGATGAGCACATCCCAAGATACACAACAATTATTTAAAGGCGCAGCCATTACTGGTGTTGGTGCTTTTGTTCCAGAATCGGTTATTACCAACGAAGATTTAACCAAGCTAGTTGAAACTTCGGATGAGTGGATTAAGAGTCGAACCGGTATCGAAGAGCGCCACGTAGTCAGTGGTGATGACAGTATTGCCGATTTGGCCATTGGTGCCGCAAAAGAAGCGTTGGCCAGTGCGGGAATTGATGGATCGGATATCGATTTGATTATTGTAGGGTGCTCCACCCACGATACCATTTATCCTGCGATTTCCTGTCAGGTTCAGCACGCGATTGGTGCAACCAATGCGGCTGGTTTTGATATTGCGTTGGCCTGTTCTGGGTTTACGTATGGCTTGATTATTGCTCAGCAGTTCTTAAAAACAGGCATGCGTAAAAAAGCGTTGGTCATCGGTGCTGATGTGCATTCGCATTACGTGAACTGGTATGACCGCAACACGTGCGTGTTGTTTGGTGATGGTTCCGGTGCGGCGGTTGTTGAAGCCGTTGACGGTGATGATATGTTTATTGGTACTGACTTTCAAATTGACGGCAGTAAGGGTATGGAGCTTACCTTGTACTCCTCTGGTGAAAATTGCCCCTTGGTTGAACCTAAGACACCAGTGAATTCACACGTGTATATGAATGGCCGCGAGGTATTCAAGTTTGCTGTGGGTACCGTACCAAAGTCCATTCAAAAAGTGGTGGATGGCTCAGGTATGACCATGGATGAAATTGACCATGTGGTGCTTCACCAAGCAAATATCCGTATTATGCAGGCGATGTCTGAAAAACTGAACATTGACCCTGATAAAATGGTGGTGAATTTGCAGAAGTATGGTAACACCTCAGCAGCATCGATTCCCATTGCCTTAAATGAAGCCTCGCTTGATGGCCGTTTAAAGCCTGGTCAGACGGTCTTGATGTGTGGCTTTGGTGCCGGTTTAGCGTGGGCAACAGCGCTGGTTAAGTGGGCTGTTGTGGATCGCCGTTTACCAAAAGAGCAACAAGAGGCCATGGAAGCCTATCGTGAAAAAACGTTGGCCGGTGTTCGCTAAGCGAGCCTATTGGTAAGTATCTACTTAGTACGTGTTAAAACGATGAAGGACATTGTATTATGACAACCATTGCATTTGTATTTCCAGGTCAAGGTGCTCAGGCTGTAGGCATGGGTCAAGATTTTTATAACCAAACCGATTCGGCCAAAGCTGTTTTTAATACATTTGATGCCGTTGTTGAGAACTTGAGCAACGTTTGTTTTAATGGCCCTGAAGAAGAACTTAAACGCACGTTGTACACGCAACCTGCTATTTTGGCGACCTCCTTGGCGGCTTTAACCCTCTTTCAGGAGCAATGTGATATTCAACCGGCTGTGACAGCTGGGCATAGCCTAGGTGAATATGGTGCCTTGGTTGCTGCAGGTGTGATTGATACCGATACAGCAGCAAAGCTGATTCAAAAACGCGCGAGCCTGATGGAAGACACCAAAGATGGCGCTATGTCGGCTGTGTTGGGCTTGAGTGGCGATACCGTAGATGCTGTGATTGAGAAACTGAAAAGTACGACTGACGGTGTGCTGACGGTGGCTAATTA
>CAYGPY010000057.1:0-4527 GCA_964351765.1 uncultured Vampirovibrionales bacterium | reverse complement strand
CCTGTGGGTGGTGCATTCCATTCGCCATTGATGGCTGATGCCGCCTCTGAATTTAAGGCGTTTCTGAGTGAGTTTAATTTTAATAATGCCGCGATGCCCGTGGTGACTAACGTGGATGCTAAAGCAACCATAGCCAGTGCTGAGTTGAGTGAGAAGCTCGGCCGTCAAATTAATTCCTCCGTGCGCTGGACACAAACGATGGCAACAATGGTGTCTGAGTTGGGCGTGGATACCGTGATTGAATTTGGCCCCGGTAAGGTGTTAACGGGCTTGTTTAAGAAGTCTCAGCCAAGCGTGACGGTGTATAACGTGTTTGATGTGGCCTCACTTGAGACCACACTGGCGGCGTTGAAAGAAGCGTCTGTCTGCTCGGTGTAATCAATTAAAAGCTAAAAAATATATTGAAAATCAAAGTAAGTAAGGAAATATGAATCATGTCTGAACAAAAAGTAGCGATTGTCACCGGTGGATCCCGCGGTATTGGGCGTGCCATTGTTGTGGCCTTGGCCGAGGCGGGTTACGATGTGGCGTTTAGCTATGCTAACAACAAGCAAGCGGCCAGCGAGGTTGAAAATACGGTGCAGGTATTGGGTCGTCAATGCTTAGCGATTCAGGCCAATGCTGCAAGTAAACTAGAATCTCAGTCCCTTATCGATCAAACGATTGAAAAATGGGGTCGTGTGGATGCGCTTGTTAATAATGCGGGTATTACTAAGGATGGCTTGGTCATGCGGATGAGTGATGAAGCTTGGGATGATGTCATTCAGACCAACTTAACGGGTGCGTTTTACACGACGCGTGCGGCGATTAAATTTATGATGAAGCAACGTTCTGGTAACATTGTAAACATTGCAAGCATATCCGGTGTATACGGAAATGCGGGTCAAGCGAACTACTCAGCCAGTAAGGCAGGGATGATCGGTTTTACCAAGGCAGTGGCCAAAGAGATTGGTAGCCGTGGGATTACAGCTAATGTGATTGCCCCTGGTTTTGTTGTAACGGATATGACCGAAGGATTGCCATTGGAAGAAGCCGAAAAGCATATTCCATTGCGTCGTTTAGGTCAGCCCGAAGATATTGCCAAGGCAGTTGTGTTTTTGGTAACATCGGGAGATTACATAACAGGTCAGGTATTGCATGTGGATGGTGGCTTAGTTATCTAATTGCAAAGTTTTTTCTCGTTCTGGCCTTATTCATTATTTAACGAGAATCAATCAAAGAGACTTATATTTACAGCTATAGTTATTTTTATATTACTGTTTATTAATAATAACCTTGGAGGTTACCCCCTATTATGACAACTGCAACCGAAACCGAAGTATTTGATCGCGTTAAAAAAGTAATCATCGATCAATTGAGTGTTGATGAAGCGCAAGTAGTAAGTGCTGCTAGCTTTACTCAAGACTTAGGTGCTGATTCATTGGATACCGTTGAATTGGTTATGGCTTTTGAAGAAGAGTTCGGAACCGAGATTCCTGATGAAGAAGCTGAAAAAATTCAAACCGTAAATGACGCTGTATCCTACATCGTTAAAGCCCAAGGTTAATTACGGCTCGAAATAGTGAATCCCAGTATGGATTCTTCTTTGTCTTAAATTTAAAAGATAAAAGCAATTTTTCCGAGTCGTTGATTATCAGCGGCTCGGTGAATTGTTTTCTTACCTCATTAGCACCAGATTTAAACAGACAGCCTTATATAGGCTAGGACTTAAGGAATTTAACTATGTCTCAAGGACAACAACGACGTGTTGTAATTACCGGTATGGGAGCTGTGTCTCCTGTAGGTGAAACGCTTGATACGATTTGGAAAAATGTGTCTACAGGCACCAGTGGTATTGGCGAAATTACACTGGTCGACAAAGACGAATTGACCTGCCGCATTGGTGGCGAGTGTCGTGACTTTGTTCCTGAAAATTATATGGAGAAAAAAGACTCCAAGCGTATGGACCGTTATATTCAGTTAGCTTTAGCTGCTGCACGGCTGGCCTACGAAGATTCAGGCTTGAAAAAAGAAGACGTAGATCCAACGCGTTTTGGTGTGGTTCTTGGTAGCGGTTCAGGTGGTATTCGTACTATCGAAGATCAGTTGAAACGTGCTCAAAAGTTTGGTTATCATAAAACAAGTCCTTTTCTTGTGCCGATGATGCTATGTGATTCGGGTGCAGGACGTGTGTCAATTGAGTTTGGTGCTAAGGGTCCTAACCGTGCTGTGGTTACAGCGTGTGCCACGGGTGCCGATTCCATTGGTGATGCGGCTCGTATGATTCGCACAGGTGATGCTGATGTGATGTTTGCAGGTGGTGCGGAGGCCCCAATGTGTGCCTTGGCAGTGGCTGGTTTTGCTGCAGCAAGAGCGCTCTCTCAGCGTGATGGTGATCCAACAAAGGCGAGTCGCCCGTTTGATAAGGACCGTGATGGCTTTGTGATGTCTGAGGGTGGCGGTGTTGTCATTCTGGAAGACTATGAAGCGGCGAAAAAACGGGGCGCCAAAATTTATGGCGAACTCGTTGGCTATGGTAGCTCTTCTGATGCCTATGACATTGTTGCACCGTGCGAAGATGGTGATGGTGCTCGTAGAGCGATGCTGGGTGCTTTAGATGACGCTGGTATGGTGCCTGAAGATATTGGTTACATCAATGCACATGGAACCAGTACACCCTTGGGTGATATTGCTGAAAGCTTAGCTGTGACCCGTGTTTTTGGTGATTATGCCAATAACGGTTTGAAGGTAAGCTCTACAAAAAGTATGCACGGTCACTTATTGGGTGCCACAGGTGCCTTAGAAGCGATTATCTGTTTGATGGCGATTAATAATAAAATTATTCCACCAACGATTAACCTTGATAATCAAGACCCTAAGTGTCCATTGGATTACACGCCCAATGTGGCGGTTGCAAAACCTGATTTGAATGTGGCGATGTCCAACAGCTTTGGTTTTGGTGGACACAACGCATCGTTAATCTTAAAAACAGTTAACGACTAAATATCATTAAAAATTTATGCTTTAGGCAATTTTGTCTTAGCGCTTTATTTTATTTAAACAAGCCTGTGTTTTTAGCAGGCTTGTTTTTCGTAAAGGAGTCATCTCTATGTCTGATAAAAACACGCAAGGTTTAGACACTCATTTTAATGACATGAGTCAGCATTATGATGCGCTGATTAAAAAGACATTCCCCATCCATCAAGACGTGTTTAAGGCGATGTTTGATTACATGTTTTTGGATAAGACCAGTGAGCTAAATATTTTGGAATTGGGTTGTGGGACAGGTGCTCTCACGATGTACGCGAGTACTCAGTGCCCTAATGCTCATTTTGCCTTATTGGACTTGTCACCCGAGATGCTTAAGCTCTGTGAGCACAAAGTAAAAGACGTGGTAGCGAGCTATGAGCTCGTTAACAAAGGGTTTATGGATGCTGATTTTGAGGAAAATAGTTTTGATCTGATTGTGTCGAGCATTGCCTTGCACCATCTGCCCAATGATGAAAAACCTGAAATGTATAAGCGTATTTTTAAGTGGCTGAAGCCCGGCGGTGTGTTTCGCTGTGCGGATGGCCACTATATGCTCCCCATCAATTTATGTCATTCTAAAGTTTGGGAAGAATGGGACAAAATGTCTCGTGCTTTAGGTGCCACAGACGACGACTTAAAAGGCTGGAAAGAGCATGAAGAAAAATACGACCATTTTGTCACGATGCGTGAGCACCTAAGTTGGTTGGATGATGCTGGATTTGAACAGGCAGACTGTTACTGGAAGCTTTCTCTGTGGGCTGTATGGGGCGCACAAAAACCAGTAGCTTAATGTCGTCTTATAACTAAGTTAGATGAGCGGCGTTACAGGCGCGGTGATGCTGTTTCTCTTGCATGCGAGCCATATAGTTATTAAACGGATTCACTTCTGTTGTGTTATTTGATTGAGGTGTGTTGTTGGTTTGCGTATTTTCAAAACGTCGTTTGGTCCAGTAGCGATTAAGTAAGCCCACACCAAAGCCTGCCACACTGATACCTGTAACCAAGGGTACAAAGAACTGTTTTAACTTTGCAGGCAGTAGTGTTTGAAATTCAGCTTGTGGAAGTTTCCTGAGTGCTTCTAATGACTTTACTTTACCGGCTTCAAATAAAGCAGGTGTGGTTTTTTGAAGGTGTTTTTCGTAGAGTTTGGTGAGCGCTGGATTGGCGTAAAGCAGGAAGGGGAACACGATACTTAAGCGTGTGATAATTTCTTTTTTCTCCAACCCGCCACGTGAGGCATCGAGGTAAGATCCTGCCGCAATGGCCATAAAGGCCATCATTTGGCTGCGCTTCATACCAAGCTGACCTAGTTTATTTCGTTCAAAATCAAACACACGTACAAAGGGCTTTAATAATTTATCAATCCCGCGAACCCGATGGCCTGCGATGGCGAGTAATCCAGACACACCGAGTGTTGCAAGGGCAGCGATTCCAGATTGCTTTATACGGCGCTTGGCCTTGACCACAGTCTCGGAATTTTGAGTGTCTTGGGGTGCTGTGTTGCTTGGGGTGTTGCTA
>CAYGPY010000056.1:0-12405 GCA_964351765.1 uncultured Vampirovibrionales bacterium | reverse complement strand
CTTGTGCTTTAACCAAGAGTTCTTTTTCCTTTTTTAAAATCTCTTTGGCTTCTTCTAGCTCTTGGTAGAGCTCTTCGAGCTGTTGGTGCATCAAGTGAAGATAATCATCGTGCGTTCCCATTAGGGTGTGGTGCGAGGTAAACATACTTTCGCGTACCATACGAATTTCGTTTTTCTTTTCTTCAATTCGCAGTTCAACATCACGAACAGCACGTTGGGCTTGAATAACTTTTTGTTCTTGTTCCTTCTTTTTACGCTCACGTAACTCATATACTTTTTTCAATCTGTATTGAAAACCAGCCATAAGTCTTACGAGCATCCATATTGTTATTTAAATACGAGTGGGCAGTCCATTGCGTCATTGGGTTGAATATCACTAAAAACAACACAGTCCGTTGAGTTATGTTTAATGAAGGCTGTCAGCAATCTTTAAAATCAAAGACGCGTGATGATAGCCTATTCTCTTTTCGACCAAATGCAGAAAAGTTGAACAGTTTTCCCCCAATCTCAACCAAAGAGAGGAGAAAACAAGGCTGATATCGTCGGTTTAGCCACCCAAAGCAAGTAATACCACGCCTATTTATCTAAAAATTTATTGAAATCTATTTAACGCTAACCGGGGCTAAAACAGCGTCTTGCATCCCGTGGATAATCTTTTTATCCGCCGGGCATGAGGTGGCAAGCACACCAGCCAACGTGATGTCGGCTTGTTCACGCGTGGGGTCATCGGAGTCAAGCCGCACAAAATAGTAAGGACATAACCGTGTACGGGCTTTCATTGAGGATACCGTATTATTAGTCATATCGAGCTTTTGCACTGTATGAGAAGAGCCACCTTCAAAGGATTGAAGAACCGATGGTGTTTCAGAAAATCCTTTAAGCGCCGCATCCACCGAGTCAGACCAAAACTCTTGAGGGTGATCGTGACCGATCACCACCCCACGGCTTCCCCACGACAACGGCGAAAACCCAGAAGGCTTAATGACCAGTTGACGCTCTTTTTGAGACGCCTCTTTCAGTTGATGAAACGACTGCACAGATACATCACCAAGCGTTAAGCCCGCAATTGTGGCATGTGGAGGTAACGGACGCGGGTCCATAATCCACGACACCGGAATCACTGAGGCAAGCAAATTGTATTCTGAGCCGCTTAATTCTTTATTCCAAAACGCGGTCAGCGCTGGATGATGAAACAAAGCCAAGGCGAGTTTTTCTTCTAGACGAGGCTTAAAAGGGGGTGAGCAAATTACTTTTCCTTTTTTAATGGCGTATTGAATCAGCTCAAGCTTAGGGATATTAGGCAGGTCAAATAATTCAAAAAACCGATACACAATATCAATCGGTTGCTCATTACCTTGTTCACTCACGTACACAAGGCGATCATTTTTCCAGTCCACATCCTTAGGATGCATCACAATCAAATTGCTAGAGCCATTGTTGCGCTCATTCAAATGGGTTTCTAACCATTGCCACTCCGGCAAATAATCTTTGGCCTCATCGGATACAATCACCGCAATAGTGGGGTTGTCCAGATCGGGTGCCAACGCTTTCATGTGCGCTAAAAAACTATCCGCCATCGAAATCGATTCAGGTGAGACCACATCAAAGCCGCTCTCGGCATACAAGTGATTTAAGAAACTCGTAAAACCAATACCACCGGGTACCGAATCAATTTCAGTCAAAGAAAAGCCGTCTTCGGTAATCAACAAATCAGGGCGAATCACCATCGGCATCACGCGCTTAAAGCGTTTCATATTCGCAAAATCAAGCAACGCTTCGGGCTTGCCTTGATCCAAATACCCTGCCACCCATGCTGGCACATCGCTTGTTTCTTTCACGCTTTGGCGATACAAGGATTCGAGCGCCAATGAAAAACGCCACAACGCAGGACCTAAGTCGGTGATGGTTTGAATTTGAGCTAATGTTAAAGCGAACGGTTCTGGCGAGAGTTGCCAACCCGTACCCGAATAGCCCTGCTCTGCATTACCATACAAGGGCTTGTCTGGTAGTAGCGAGGTCTTTAGTGCGGTGGATGCATTTGTCGTCGTTGAAGTCATAGGCTCTATCATACCTAAAAGTCAGACGACCAATGATTAAACAACTATTAAGGATGTCTAAAAGCAATTTTTATTCCATCCTTTCCTCTGGCTTTTGACGTGCTTATTGATTGCGCTTTAAATGCCCCATTGAAGGCAAAAAACCTGTATAATAGGACAAGCAGAGTCAACAATACGTTGCGGGATAACCGTTGGCACGTTAAAAAATTGCGAGTGACTTGATGTTACACGCTCACAGCGATACGCATCGTGTTATAACACTGCCACTAAGTATTGCAGAACCACGACAACCATCATCAGTCTAAAAAAGGTTATGGCATTTATGTTTAACAATAAAAAGAACCCTCTTTCAAACTTGTTGGGTGGTAAAAAAGACAGCGATACCCCCACTAAAGAAACGAGTGGCGAAGGTAAAAGTCTGCTCGGCCTCGGTGCCTTGCAAAATAACAGCAACAGTGGTGGTTCCAGCTTATTTGCCTCTGAAGTGAGTATTCCAACCGGCCACGTTGATTTTGGTTTAAATCTAAGTCCCTCCCCTCCATCAACCGATTTTCCAGCATCGGCGCCTGTTCAGGACTTTACCTTGCCCGAAGAAGCATCATCGATGGACACCCCACCTATCGCCGATCAATTTTCTAACGACCAGTTTTCCAACGAGCAATTTACCTCAGAGCCTGAACCCACCTTTGCACCCGAGCCAAACCAGTTTGATATGCCAGCTGAAACGGCCTCCTCTGCTCCTGCTTTTGAACAACCTGTTCAACCCGCATCTTATGAAGTGGCCGACGACTTTGAGCCCAATGTGTTTGACAATGTTGCTCCGCCAACGTTTGAAGAACCCAATGCCTCCACAACACCACCAGTTTTTGAATTTGAAGAAAGCATTGGTGATTTTAATACCACCAAAACACCTTCTGCTGAATCGACTCCGCCATCAGCTGATTCTTTCGATCAATTCATTCAACAGCCACAACAACCTGAGTTAAACGTACCTGCTTCGTCTGAATTTAACAACCCAAATCAGGGGATTCCATCGTGGCAAGAAGACCTTGATTCTCAAGGTTTTATTGATGGCGACATCCCCGATGAGTTCGTAAAAGACGTACCCAACGCAGCTCAAATTGAAGCTGAACTTGAAGCCAGTATGCGCGACGATGTTGATGATTTTCATTCCCCCGATCTCGATGCTGCTTTTGCCTCCACAGGTGAAGAAAACGCAACAACCCCTACCGAAAATTTCAGTAACACGGCTTCTGAGACGCTCAATCAACTTGAGCCCTCACCTGAAACCTATACCGAATTACTCAATGAGGGCAACACGCCTTCAACACCTGCTCCGCCTGATATTTCACAGTTCAACCAGAATGACTTTCTAAAACCCGTTGATGACAATCAGTCTGAATTCAACCACATCAATACCACCCCTGACCATTTTGCACCCGTAAATCCACCAACCTACTCAAGCAGTCCAGAGACCGTTAATCTGGATCATGAACTGGCCACTCAAGCTGGCGAATTTCTGGATAATGTGGATGCCTTCTACCCTGAAGAACCCCTTGATATCACTCAATCTGAAACGGCTCATATTGCAATGGGCAGTGAGCAGACCCCCCTGCATGTTGAACAAAATGATTTAATGCACACGGCAGACGCGTTTGAAGAAGCCTCAAAATATTTGATGCCTGAAACAGCCACCAACCCTGTTGGTTTTGACGACATTCCAGCACAAGCCATGCCCGACTTACCGCCACCCCCACCCTCATCCATGTCGAACCAACTACCAGAAGATCCTATTGATGATGGGTTTGCACCCACAACAGAAGCAAGTACAGCAGCATCCAATGATATCTTTGAAGCCGCCTTTCCAAAGCAAGACGATGCGCCAACTGAGATAACCAGCAATCCAACAACTCAATCAGCAACCTCGTTTATATCTAACGATGAAGCAGTATCAACCGATGATGTGCTCTATGATAACCCTGTTGGCTTTGACGAAGCGCTTTCTTTTTCATCGTCCAATGATCAGGCGAGTCCGGCCTCAAGCGAGACACCCTATCAAGTTAGTGACGCACTTACTGACACGCCATCACCTTCTACTGCAGCAGCGCCACAAGCTGCCCCTCAATTTGTCGATCCAACCGATCCCAATGCCTTAGCCGGTTGGGATGATCCCATTGCCACGACGATGATGGATGATTTTCTACCTGCTGACGACGCCCTTAACGATCCGTTTGCACACATTGAATCAATCGCCACAGAAGCGCCGCCTATTTCAATAACATCGATACCCTCTACCGAAAGCGTTGATGCCTTTTCTGTGACGGATGCTGAATCAGCAGAACAACCCCTATCCACATCATCGGTAGCGGTTTCAGAAAAGCCAAGCAGCACGGGCGTTAACATGGAAACGCTTGAAGTCTTAGACAGCATCAACTTAAGTAATAATAAAAAATTGTTATTGGTGCGAAACGAGCTCCCCGGCACATCCCCAACTCAAGCGGTGTATGCCTTAATGGGACAAGAAGGTAATCCTGATAATACGGCTGAAGAGCTCGCGATTTCGGTGGTTAAAATCTTAGAGCCTCATCATCTTGGTTTGGTTGCGGGTCAGCATCATTCAGAAATTGGTTCGCCAAAAATTACCGCTGTTAAAGAAGGCAAAGCCGGCGAAAAAGACATGTTTATTACCAAAGTGGGTCAGTGGCAAGGCATTATCAGTGCCGATCAAGGCAGTATTATCCTTCATACCGAATTATAAACTCGGTACAAGCCTGATCCACTTCAGTAGGCCTACGTCACGATCTCTTAACCAACAACAGGTTGGCGTTGTTGAATGGCGCCTCTTTTTGTATGATGGGCATACTAGAATAAAAAATTAAGATAACAATCAAAGGCAAATAAGGCTCGCCCACTATGAGTTATACAAACCCATTTATGACCACCGACAGTGTTAACCCACTCGATGTGCTTCCAGACACACTGGCTCAGCGTGTTCGGTACTTGCGCGATGTGCGTGATATGACTCAACGCCAGCTTGCCAAAAAAGCCATTGTTGATGTGGACTTAATTCAAGATATTGAAACCGGTATTGAACTTTATTTATCACCCGCCGTGCGACAAAAAATTGCACGCTCATTGGGCGTACTGAGTGAAGTCATTAAAGAAGTGGAAAAAAAGCCACCGAGTGAAGATCACACCGTTATCGAAGAGCGGCAAACAAAAAGCATGGGCTTACTCGATGCCATTCAGCGCAACCACGATGGCAACTATTTTTGCCCCGACTGTGGTGGCAGCATTTTAGTGCGTATCTTTAATCGTCGTGATATGAACGACGACCCAATTGACGCCATTAAAGCCAACTGCACTAAATGCCTATTCCGCCTTGAATCAGAAATCTAAATGATTTCTAAGGCATCATCCGTGCCATATTAATAAAGAAACCAAACACCCAAAACAAACTGACCGTACCCATTAAGAAGGGAAGCACCAATACAATGGCGGTTTGTTCTAGTGAGAGTTTATAGGTTTCGGCTACAGCCATTGCAAACAAAATGCTAGACCAAAGCCACAGCAAACCGTGTAGAACCACGCCAATATAAGGCACGGTTTCTTGAAGTAATACAATCGGTCCACTTAGCAACCATGGCATGGTTGCCAGTGCGGTTAATACCAACAGCAACCGGACTTGGCTTTTACCTGAAAACACAAAGGCCACCAGTGAGATCACCATGGCCATAAAGAGCCACATCCCCAAACCAAATATCATTTGCGAAGGAACATTAAACATCAGCGCCGATAAATCGCCGCCTTCGAGTGCAAAGGTTAAGGCTGGTGCTAACCCCGAGACCAATGCAATCGCTAATACCGAATGCATAATCCAATGATTACCGGGATTGCCCTTAGGTTGATCCTTAGAGAAATCTGAAATAGCTTGAAAAGTTTGCCGAGGGGCAACCACCGTAAAATAAAACAACAACGGAAATTCGCTAATCTCAAACTGTGTTTGACTTAAATGAGATACACCTGATTGCTGCGCTGATCCCGTTGAAACGGGTGAGGTTGGCATATTGGTTGTGGTGGTTGTCATAGCCAGCCCCTCCTATTCCATAATCCATAACGGCTGATTTGGATAGCGCATGCTAAATGGCATCATCGCTTGCGTGGCTGCCGTCATTGGATCCATCGGTGCGTTAGCACGTATAGGCATATTCAGTTTTAAGCTAGGCAAGCCCAAAAAGCTCATCACATCAAACGAACTATCATGGTTACCAATAGGCAATCGATCCTTACCCGATAAGCCAAAACGATCTTTGGCCATTTTATCAATCAAAGTATAGGCTGCATCGTAGTCACCAATCTGATCCGCCAAACCCACCTTAACGGCTTCACTACCATTAACAACACGGCCATCGGCTACGGCTGTAAGGCGTTCAATCAAGGCTGCTTTTTCACCTGCATCCTCAACATGTTTTGTACGGCCTTCAATAACGGCATTTAAAAAGTCCTGATAGCTGGTATCAATAATGTCTTGCACCAACTCGCGATCGGCTTGGGTTGGTGGACGGTATGGGGATAAAATATCTTTAAACTTACCGCTCTTAAACGTAATGGCTTTAACACCCAATTTGTTTTCAAGCAGGTTGGTTAAGTTCATGGTGCTGATAATCACACCAATCGACGCGGTTAAGGTACCAGGATTGGTTACAATTTTATCGGCCGCCACAGCAGTATAGTAGCCACCACTTGCAGCGGTGTCACCAAAGCTAGCCACAACCGGTTTCTTCTCGCGCACGCGCTTAACGGCTTCGTTTAGTTCTTGGCTCATACCCACTGTACCACCTGGAGAGTTAATACGAATTAACACGCCTTTTACTTTATCGTCCTTCAATGCCGCATCTAAATCCTTACGGGCTTCTACCGCATTGGTTTCTGAGGCAAACAAGCCACCTGAGTTATCACCCGAATCCATCATAATTGGACCACTCAGATCGACCAGCATAATGTGATCTTTCTTCGGACTAAAAATAGCCGCCACCGAGGAGTCTGCTTTTTTATCAACGTCAGAACTTCTGGTTTTATCTGAGACACCTCCCATAACACCGACAATCACACCCAGCAAACTAATGATGAGTAAGATGGTTGCAAACTTAGACACAACTTTAATATCTGAAGTTGATCCTGAATTGGAATCTGTCACGGTACTATTCTCCCTGAACCTCTGGCTGCATCGATCATCGATAACGCTGTTTTAATACTGTTCTCATCTTAGCGACGAACCTCTATTGTAACGGATTATGACAACTAAGGGTATCTCTTTTCTCGTAAAACGGGTTTCCAGACAGGCCAAAAGTAAAATCGAATATTTATTAGGTTCATAAGGGCTTATCTATGATTGAATACAACTAAGACATATAGAAAATACATTCGATAAATTTTATTTAATAACTATTTGGGAGTATCTAGAATGGTTGCTACAATTTTTACCGCCTGCTTACAAGGTATTGAAGCCCACCCCGTAACCGTGGAAGTTGACTTGAGTTCGGGTATTCCCAACCTAACCATTGTGGGCCTGCCTGATACCGGCTTAAACGAATCCAAAGAACGCATTCGGGCTGCTATTAAAAATAGTGGGTTTACCTTTCCCCTTAAAAAAATAGTGATCAATCTTGCCCCAGCCCACCTTCGTAAAGAAGGAACCAGCTTCGATTTACCCCTGTGTGTAGGGGTTCTATTGGCAGGCGAAATGCTAGCTCCTACTGAATTTCTAGATAAAGCCTGTTTTATTGGTGAAGTGTCGTTAGAGGGAAAGCTTCGCGGTGTTCGAGGTGCTTTATCCGTAGCGCTGATGGCCAAAGAGGCAGGGTATCAGTACGTGGTGGTGCCCGAAGAAAACCGAGACGAAGCCGCACTGGTGGATGGTATCGAGGTCTTTGGTTTGTCCAATTTAAATGAACTCCCCATCTTTTTAATGAATCCCTACACCTATTATCAAGCCCCACCTGATAAACCCAAGCAACCAAAACGACACAAAAGTCAGATTGATTTTGCAGACATCAAAGGGCAAGCCCAAGCCAAACGCGCCTTAGAGATTGCCGCTGCAGGGCGTCACAATGCCTTACTCACAGGTCCACCCGGAAGCGGGAAATCGATGTTGAGCAAAGCTTTCTCTGGCATTCTACCAACCATGAGCTTTGACGAAATGCTGGATATCAGTCGTATCTATAGTGCCGCCGGACTCTTAGAAAAAAACCAATGCCTGATCCAAACACGTCCCTATCGATCACCACACCACTCCGCTTCAAAAGCAGGACTCACCGGTGGTGGTAGTTCTCCCAAGCCTGGTGAAATAACCCTTTCACATCGAGGGGTTTTGTTTCTCGATGAATTTGTTGAGTTCCCGCGCGACGTACTTGAGGTACTCCGTCAGCCTCTTGAAGATGGCTGTATTACCATTAGTCGGGCTCAGCAAAGTATGACCTACCCTGCTAAATTCCAGCTTATTGCCGCTATGAACCCCTGCCCGTGCGGTTATTATGGTGACAGCACCAGTAAATGCAGTTGTTCCGGTAGTGCCGTACAACGTTACAACAGTAAGCTCTCAGGGCCTTTACTCGATCGACTTGATCTGCAACTCGATGTCCCTAGACTCAGTCATAAAGAACTTTTGACGCGCACCGAGCCCGATCAAACAAGCACGAACATTGAAAACTCACAGAGCGTTCGAAACCGAGTGGAGAAAGCCTATGCGCTTCAACAAGAACGATTTAAGGATGATGGTATTTACACCAACAGCGAGATGACCCCGCATCACATTAAACGCTATTGCGCTCTGGATGACGGCTGTCGAGAACTTTTGAGTAAAGCCGTTAGCAAACTCAATCTTTCTGCTCGTGCCTTTGACCGGATTTTAAGGGTGAGTCGAACCATTGCCGACCTCGACAGCAAACCCAACATTGAAAGCCAGCATATCGCCGAAGCCTTGCAATACCGTGGCATTGAGAAACGAAGTATCGCAACGAATCCGGCAGTCCTTCATACAGGTACCTCAACAGGAGGCATGCCACCGGTCAAGCCACTGCCTAATCTCAATCGCCCTAACCGTCTCACGAGTCAACCAGCACAATACGCCCAAGCTTGAGAAATAGGACCCTCTCAAGCTCACTGCCAAAATCGTTGCTTGGCAAGGCGGTATCCTTGGCCTACAATAACAACTATGAACGTCGAAGATAAAAACACCTCACCTCAACATCCGTCACCAAGCACACCCGACTTTGTAGAAAAAGCCGATGTAATTGTGATTGGTGCAGGCCATGCGGGTATTGAAGCCGCTATGGCGAGCGCCAAGCTAGGCGCCAAGACGCTTTTCATCACGATGAATCTGGACACCATTGGTCAAATGAGCTGCAACCCAGCCATTGGAGGCCCAGCCAAAAGTCAGTTGGTAAAAGAAGTGGATGCACTCGGTGGTGTGATGGCCCTATGCGCTGACGCAACTTACATTCAAATGAAAACGTTAAACATGAGCAAAGGCCCTGCCGTTCATGCCTTACGTGCCCAATCCGATAAAGCCGAGTACCGTGATTTTGCCCGACACCTTGTTGAGAGTGAACCCAATATTCATCTTCGCCAAACCATGGTGACCACGCTCATCACAGATCCAAAAACAAACGAATTTATTGGCGTTGAAGATTACTTAGGCATTCGCTATGAAGCCAAATCACTGGTGGTAACCACTGGCACATTTTTAAACGGCACCTTATGGGTGGGCGAAAAAAGTATTGGTGGCGGACGACCCGGCGAACGCAATTCCACAGGCATTCCAGCCAGCCTGACAGATCTTGGCCTTAAAAAAGGACGCTTAAAAACAGGGACACCACCGCGTTTAGATGGCCGCACTATTGATTACAGTGGCCTTGAAAGCCACCCTGGTGACAAGGAACTTCGGTTCTTCTCCTTCTTACCAGATCGTCCTGTTAAAGAACAACTGCCTTGTCACCTTACTCGAACCAACGAAGCCACCCACGCTTTAATCGATGCTAACCAGCACCGGTCACCAATGTTTAAAGGTCTGATGGAAGCCGACATGGGCCCCCGTTATTGCCCTAGTATTGAAGATAAAGTGAATCGTTTTCGCGATAAAGACAGCCATCATTTATTTATAGAGCCCGAGGGTCGCAAAACCTACGAAGTTTACTTACAGGGTTTTTCGACCTGTTTGCCTTACGATATTCAGGTGGCGATGGTCCACACCTTACCGGGCTTTGAAAAAGCAAACATCATTCGGCCTGCCTGTGCCGTTGAATATGACTACTTTCCCGCCTATCAGCTTGACCCTACCATGATGATCAAAACCATTCCTGGAATTTATCTTGCCGGTCAAATCAATGGGACCAGTGGGTATGAAGAAGCTGCAGCTCAAGGTTTGGTTGCCGGTATTAATGCTGCACGCCGAGCTGGTGGTGGTGACCCATTCATCCTCAGTCGTGAGTCGAGTTACACGGGTACGCTTATTGATGATTTAGTCACCAAAGAAATTACCGAGCCCTACCGCATGCTCACCTCACGCAGTGAATACCGATTGCTCTTACGTCAAGACAATGCCGATCAACGTCTTACGCCATTAGGTAGAGAAATTGGTCTAGTGGATACTCAACGCTGGCAGGTTTTCGAAGCAAAACAAAAAGCCATCGATACAGAGTATGAGCGCCTGAAGAAAACAAAAATTGATCCCTCTGACAACGTAAACCATATTCTTCAAGCCAATTCAAACGAAACGCTCAATGAAAAAACCAGTTTGTTTCAACTGCTTCGCCGTCCGACCATCACCTATGATGTGATTACAAAATTAAATACCGAAAGCGCTGCTGTTGATGAACAGGTAAAAACATTTGTCGGCACTGAAATTCAATACGAAGGTTACATCAAGCGCCAAGAGCGTACCATTAAACAACTGTCCGAAGCGTATAAAGTGAAGCTCCCGATTGATTTTGATTATCACAGCATTGCACAACTCTCAAATGAAGCGCGTGAAAAACTCACTCAGTTTCGTCCCGTTGATTTGGGTCAAGCCGGTCGTATTCCGGGCTTAACACCAGCTGATATTTCCATATTGCAAGTCCTAATGAATCGCCAAAGCAAAGAAAAACAGAAAGAAGCGATATCATAATAAATCAGCTACGTTACTTATACGTCACTGATAACTTTATTTTTTCTTCTTTTTCTTAGCGTCTTCTTCGGCATGAAACTTTTTAATCTGTTTTTTAAGATGCTTTAAAAACGCCATTAAGAAATCAACTTGATCGTCACCGGTCATCGACAAATGCTTCATCAATAAGGTTGGGGTACTGCCCTGTTGTGATGTGACACCAGGGACCCAACGGGCTTTTTTACCATACGCACCTGGTAAATTTTTCTGTAAGTACATCCACTCTTGCAGAGAATACGGCACAGAGATACGAATGTAATCTTCATCCGATCGAATTTGTGGAATATGTAAATCCATGGCTTGTAATTTAATCCGCACTAGATTCATCAACTGCATTGTTTCTTGAGGAATTTCACCAAAGCGATCTTTCCACTCAGCCTCAATGATTTCAAGCGCTAATGGTGTGTCCACACGAGCAAGACGCTTGTACTCCATCATCTTCACATCGCGATCGCCAACATACTCGTCGGGGATCAAGGCCGTCACGTTCAGATCGATAATCGATTCTTCTCGCTCTTCGGTCTCTTCGCCCTTGACCTCTTGAATGGTTTCTTCGAGCATCTGGCAATACAAATCAAACCCAACAGCCACCATATGACCGTGCTGTTCCGAGCCCAACACATTACCCACGCCACGAATTTCTAAATCACGCAACGCAATTTGATACCCGCTGCCCAAGGTTGTAAATTCTCGAATGGCACGTAAACGATCTTTAGCATCCGTAGTGAGTTCGCGCTCAGGATCGTAATAACAGTAGGCATAAGCCTGTGTTTCACTCCGGCCAACACGCCCACGAATTTGATACAGCTGAGCCAAACCAAAGCGATCGGCTCTATCAATGACAATCGTGTTTACGTTTGGAATATCCAATCCACTTTCGATAATCGTGGTGCACAACAACACATCTGATTCATGTTGCGCAAAATCGAGCATCACATTTTCTAAGTCACGTTCATTCATCTGACCATGACCCACCGCAAAGCGCACTTCAGGGATTAATGCTTGCAACTCGGCCAACTTTTCATAGATGGTTTTCACTCGGTTGTGCAGGAAGAACACTTGACCACCACGATCAATTTCTTGTAAAATTGCCATCCGAATTTGAGACGGATTATAAGGACCTACAAAGGTTTTAATCAGTGA
>CAYGPY010000055.1:0-12483 GCA_964351765.1 uncultured Vampirovibrionales bacterium | reverse complement strand
GGGTTTTAATAGGTCACGGACGTTTTGATCAGTAATGCTCATAGTGGGTTTTCCTTAAAGGGTTGTGGCGGATACAAACTAAAAATAAATTAAAATAAAAATAAGTTTAAATACCTTGTTGCGTTTAAGCGTCAACAGTCAATGTTTCAGTGGGGTGGTCACCATACACACGGGCACCTTGCCATGCGGCCATACCCTGCACTAGATTATAAAGCGTATTAAAACCTTGCTGGCTCATCCAGTGACTCGCATCAGAACTGCGAACGCCGTGTTCACAGATGACAGCGGTGGGCTTGGTTTTATCAAGTTCACCCACACGCTCTATCAGTTCCTGAATCGGAAGCAAGGTGGCGTTGGGGATATGCCCAAGATGGCTATATTCCATAGGTGTGCGTACATCCAACACGACCAATTCAGGAATGGTGTCAATTAGTTCCTGCAAGCCATCATTAGCCAATTGCGTAATGGGTTTTGGCGAGGTGCTAGAGTTTTCTGAAGAGGACATAAAAAGCAATAACCTTAACGTGTGCGTAAGTCTTTAAATCGACACTGTTAAGGTACCACAAGGCAAAAGGGATTCCAAGAGATTATGTTACTAGCTATGACGTGATGAAATATTGCTATGTAAATATGTTTGGTATTAACTATTAAGCTCGTAGTTTATTTTGATAGTTAAATACATTTTGTACGAAAGGGAAATACATGATGAATTCAATCAACCCACCTCAATTTGCTGCTGTGACCTATGTTAAAGGATCTCAGGATGCGATTAGTGCTCGTTTAGACCAAGCAATGGAAGCATCTTTAGCGCTAACAGCCCGTATGGACGGTAACCCTGGTGTTATTATTGATGGTGACGATGTTGTAACCTTCTTAAAAAAAGAAGCTAATATTGATGTTCCACCTGAACTGATGGAAGTATCCGCTGATGAAGCAAAAAGCATGATTATGAATAACATGGAAAAATATGGTGTTTTTGTTGAAGCGCTTCAAGAATTAGCCAGTGATGTTTTTGGCTTTATTGGTAAGGTGTTTTCCTATGCCGAAGCTCATAAAGAAGCCGGTAAGCCTGTTAACGAGATTAACGTTTAAGCGTTTTCTATTAAATTAAAAAAGCCCGCCTGATTTTTCAGGTGGGCTTTTTATTTTGAAACGAATTGCTATTACTTTGCAAAGTGTTCTAAAAATAGTGTGAGCACGTAGAGGTAGACACTAAAGGTGAGGATGTCACTTAGCGTTGTAATCACGGGCCCACCAATGCTGGCAGGATCCATTTTTAGAATTTTTTCGATGACGTAGGGCAGAAACATACCTAGGAAGGCTGTGAAGCAAAGGGAAATTGCGATCCAGCTAAACAATAAAATACTGAGTAGACTGTCTTGATACATGATTAAAGACGTAATGGCTACAAAGCTACCCAGCACTAAGCCAGTTAGAAGGGCTACTTTTAATTCTCGCCAGATTTTTTCTGTGATGTTATCTGCGTGAATCAGGTTTTGAGATAAACCCCGAATGGTGATGGTGTTGGTTTGTGCACCCATATTACCCGACAGACCGGTTAATAGTGGCATAAACGAAATTGCGACAACCGCTGTGGCAACGGTTTTGCTGTAGCTTGAAATAATTAAAGAGGCCATCAGTTGACCCACCACCGTAATAAATAACCACGGCACACGGGCTTTCACGGCATCAGTAAACGGGCCTGAAATCAGATGTTTCTCGTCAATTTCTTCCAGCTCAATACCCGCAGCACGGTACATCTCTTCGCTGGTCTCTTCTTCAATAACATCCACAATGTCATCAATGGTAACGATACCACGCAGTTTGCCCACCGAATCCACAACGGGCATGGCCAATAAATTATCGTATTTTCTAAAGATGTTGGCTGCCAGTTCTTGATCGTAGCTGTCGAGCAACATCTTCACATCGTACTCAGCAATCCGCGACAACGGTACTGAGCCATCGTGAAGAATCAATTTTTTAAGGCTCACAATGGCAACCAAATGGTCATCGCCATCCACTAAATACGTGTAATAAATAAAATCTTTTTCTTCAGCCGTGCGCACTTCATCCATGGCTTCAGCAACAGTGGCTTCTACCGAGACCTTAATAAAGTCAGTAGCCATCAAGCCCGCAGCGGTGTCGGGTTCTTCTAAAAGCAAATTATGAATGGTTCTAGTGTCCGAGTCATAGGGCATCTCATCGAGATACTTTTGACTCTCACTGCGATCCATTTCTTGTAGAATATCCACCGCATCATCGGCGGCCATGATGCGCAGAATTTTACTACCCATGACGGCGGTTAACGAATTTAAGCAGGCCTGCTGGAGATCTTCATTTAGGCTGGTAACCACCTCGGCGGCTTGGCCCATGTTCATATACTGAAAGCATGTGAGCGCTTGCTCTTCACTGAGCTGGGTTTCCATCACATCGGCGATATCAGCATAGTTATGGCGTGCCAATAATCTGCGCAAGGCCGAAGCGTTTTGCACATCCAAATAGCGTTTAATTTTATCGCCGAGTTCGGCTTGGGCTTGAACAGACATCAGGGGTATCTTTATCGGTTAGGTGTTGAGATCGATGAGGAGTGAGAAAGGGAGTTGAAATGGAACTCTATAACTTTAGGTCATTGTAGTAAGGATACGGTAAAAAGGCCAACCGAGGCCACCCATCGATGGGTGCATCTTTTTTGAATTGCTATTTCCACTCTTGGTAGCCGAGTCGGGGCGTGTCTCTTTTTATTGCGGTTTCGATCACGCTTCCTGGGTGCTTAACCGCCGTTCGCATCCGTGCTCGCTAACAAAAAGAGATGCGTCCCGACTCGGCTGGGTACATTGGCGAGGTTTGAACTTGAGTGGGTTAATCTCTGTTTCGGGGTGGTTAAATTTTTGGATTTGCACGATACTTGTTGTTATGTCCGTTGATGCGTCACAATCTAGCAACAAGTTGGTTCAGGCACGTAATGTCATTATTATGGTGCTGGGTTTAAACCTGCTGGTTTCGGGGATGGAAATTTCTTGGGCTTGGCATACGCACACGCTGAGCTTGATGGCCGATGGGTTTCACTCCTTGATGGATGCGGTGTCGAGTGCTGTGGGTATTGTGGGGCTGTCGGTTGCCATTCAACCACCTGATGAGAACCACCCTTACGGTCACCGGAAATTTGAGTCGATGGCGGCCATTTTTATTTCGTTCTTTATTTTTCTCACCTGCTGGGAAATCGTGAGCGAAGCGATTGGTCGGGCGACGGATCCCGAACGGGAGCAGGCGGTGTTCTCCTACGGCAGCTATGTGGTGAAGATTATCGTGCTGGGCATTAATATTTTTGTAACCTGGTTTGAAGGCAAGAAAGCCAAGGAGCTCAATAGCAGCTTGCTGAAAGCCGATGCGACCCATACGATGACCGATATTTATGTGTCACTCACGGTATTGGTGAGTATCTTTGCCCTACAAATGGGTTGGTACTGGGTGGATTGGGTTGTTGCTATCGCGGTTGCTATTATTATTGTTTATGCCGGCTACGAGGTGCTATCACAGCATTTAGGGAGCCTTCTGGATGAGGCTGTTCTGGATAGTACTGAAATTCAGCAGATTGCCTACTCCGTGGATGGGGTGAAAGGCTGTCATAGAGTGCGTTCACGAGGTATGCAAGAAGTGGTGTTTGTTGACATGCATATTCAGGTAGACCCTGAAATGTCGGTTCGTGATGCCCACGATATTGCCCATCAAGTTGAAGATAAGCTGATAGAGCGCTTTGGGGAGCGGCTTAAAGAGGTGCTGATTCACGTGGAAGAAGAGGGTGATGACGATCAATTGTTACCCTCTGATGACAGTAAAATGAGTGGTTAATCGTTAAAAATTCACCAGTAAACACCCCAAAAACTATCTAAAACAGTTCAAAAAACGTGTAAAAAGTGACTAAAAACGCTTAAAAATAAGCAAAAAACGTTCAAAAACAGCTGTTTTTTGAGCCAGATTCCGCTTTTCAGCTACCAATTCTTAATATTTAACGTAAATTCAGAAAAAACGCTAAAGTTTTTTTCGAAACGGCCGATACACTACATGTAAGCAGGATACTGGAGCAAACTTTTTAATCTTTTAACAAGGATCGCCTGTTTATCTTTTTAGTCTCCACTGTGGATGTTCATCCTAATTTATCCATGCCTGATATCATTTGGCTTGGGTTCTATTCTGATGACGTTACGGCAATTTCGACTAAAAGCGATCACGATCGATTCCATCTAAAATTTAATGGCACTAAGCTATTCAAAGAATAGGTTGAAGCAGTCGCTTCGGCCTATTCGCAATTTTAGAAGGATTACCCGCTATCAGTGCGCTTTTTTGATTGTGGGTAATTAAAGAATGCTATACCAAAAGGCATTATAAATTTGCTTTTGGGGGTAGCAATTTCGTTACAAAGTGTTATAATTATAGTACTATACATTGTATAGCCAAGAGAGTTGGTATATTTATCGTGAATGGCATTAAGAACAAACTAGACATGCTTCTCCAGTTACCTAAGGCAACACTGGCCTTTGGTGTGGTGGGACTTATTGGCGTTGTTGTGGTTGCCGTGATGATACTCAACCCGTTTCATAACGATGTGTCGGAACTCGCTGCCGAAACTGACATTGGTGATTCGCCCCAGGAATGGTGCGACACGATGTGGGACGAAATGGTGGCTGTGGCTGAAACGAGTGGTTACGCGTTTGAGCTTGAATCCGAAGTGATGGAAAAAAGTATTCAGAGTGAGTTTGCGCTCGATAAACAAGTCGCCCAAACGCGTCGCCAACTTTTTCAAGAACAGTTTAAAATGGTGTATGGCTATGTTGATATTACCGGCGCGTGGGCGATTAAGCCGCGCTACCCTAAGGCCGATTCCTTTGTGAATGGCTATGCCAAGGTGAAGATGACGGGTAAGGGGCTGGGCTTTATTAACCCCGTTGGGTTGATGGTGATTGGCCCAGTGAAGGGTGAGGCCAAAGATTTTGCTGGTGGTGTGGCCGCCGTGCAACGCTCGTTTGATGGCCGAGTGGCCGAGTGGGGTTTTATTGACCGCACGGGTAAATGGATTTTTGAGCAGACGTTTTCCGGTGTCGGCTCGTTTGTGGATGGTGTGCACTTGGCGCGTGCTCAGCAAGACGGCAAATGGGGCTACATCAATATGAAAGGCCAATGGGTGATTGAGCCCGACTATACGGTGGCACGTGATTTTATTGAAGGTGCCAACGTGGCGATTGTGAAAAAGGGTGGCCGTTGGATGCTGATTAACGCCGAGGGCAAGAAGGTGTCTCGCGCGGTGAAGAAGGAAGATAATCTGCCTTTGAGTAAGTATCCGGGGATGATACTCAACAAAGATCCCAACGGATACATCCCCATCAAATACCAAGACAAAGTAGGCTACGCCGATGATACAGGCCGCGTGGTAGTAAAACCCCAATTTGATTATGGCGAGCAGTACAGTAACGGAAGAGCGCTAGTCGGGGTAAAGTGCCCTCGGAAAGATAAGAGCGAAGGGTAGGAAGTAATTCCCCTACAACGCTATTGGATATTTTGGGGGGCATTAGTAATATCGTTATTATCTCTCATTAGAAATACCTACTATTTTTAGATAATAAAATACATAAATAGGTGACGATCACTCTTTAAAGTGAGTGTAGATAAGTATTGAGAATATCCTTTTAGATTAAGTGATAACAGAACCATGCTAAAACGAGAAGCAGATTCTTCATTAGGAAACATGCTTTTCTGTTATGATTCTGATGCTAAATATTTTAGTAGCTGGCCGGAGTAAACAAGTATAAAGTGGTCGTATCCATCATTAAAATCGGTTTTACCGGCTAATAATGTTCAGACTTTCTGTATCAAGTTTACGAAATCTTGGTTTCTAGTTTTAGAACTTTTTTAATTTATTAAAACTTAAGTGAGTAATTTATGCGTGATGTATTTATCAAGATACTCAGTGTTTATAACAAGATTCTAATTAGACTTACAAACAAGAATTATGTGAAGCGGATTTCATTAGAAGTTAAGCATATGTCTTTAGATGAAAAAGCATATTTACTTGCATATCAGAGTTTCTTAAGACTGACTGAATTAGACGAATATAACAGGGTAGGTATGTTTTATTCACCCATTCTGTTTAGTGAAAAAAAACTGATTGACGCTTTTACAAGTATTAACCAAATATATATGGACGCTAGGAAAATATATTTAGACTCTACAACTCAAGAAAATAAAGTTTTTGAAAAACATTCTTTACAGAGAATGTTAGCCTATTTGTTATTGTTGAGTACGATAGGTGTAGAGATTGATAAAGGTAAAAAAGTTGATAAGAAAAGTATTAGGGAGATGCAAATAGTCTGGGAAACTCTTATAGAGGTTCAAGATAAGGCAAAAACATTTGTTAGTTCTATCTATGCAGTTGAAGAGCTACTAGAAGGAGTACATAATGGTAGAAGCTGGGAAAGAATGGGTGTCGTAGAAAGTTCGGTAATGCGTGAAATAAAAGTTATACCATATAGATATGCTGATGATAAAGATGCCGTGTTTGAAAATACAAAAAATGAATTCCCATAATATTAATTAGAAAGTTAGCTTATAATATTTCTAACACTTAACTAGCAATAGAAACCTGAATACCTAGGTTGTCTCTTTTTAACTGGGCGTTGATTACTTTTAAGACAAGCATCTCAGGTAGGATACCTAAGGCTTCGGCGATTTCGTAGGCTTTTTTGGGGCTGGGTAGTTTTTGATCGTTTTCGTAGGCCGAGTACATTTGCTTGGAAATACCAAGCTTATTGGCCACGTCTTGCTGTGTCCACTCTTGGCATAAACGGTGGGCGTTTAGGGTACGCCCAAACGTGACCTCCAGCAATTGGGCATCCATCCACTTTTGGTCGCTGGCTTTAATATCATTATTTTTTTCTGTAGTCATGGGCGGTTACCTCTAAAATGATAATTGTAATCGTGTTGTTTTCCGACTCACTGTAGATGGCTCGCCACTGCTTGTTTAAGCGAATAGAACGTTCGTGTTTCCGAGCCCCTTTTAAAGCTTCATCGTGGTAGCCTGTCACCTTACGAACAGGTAACACCCCAAAAAGCCGAACGGATTCAACCCAGTTGAGGAGCTTGTCTTGCACATGGCGTGCTGCTTTTTCCAAGCCTTTGCGGGCGGCGCTTGTAATAATCACGTTGGTAGACATTTATAGTAGTATAAACCTATTATTATAGATTATCAACCTTTTAGGTTTACCATTGGTGTGCGAAGATTTTTTTCTTTTTAGGGCAATTCTTTTTCAGGAATACTCAAGGAGTAAAGACTTTGTTTTGGGTATGGTGATGGCACGATGAAGATTGATAATAATGTTTTCAAATACCGATACCATGTGCTTCGGCCTTGGGTGTCACATCCGTTTTTTTGGATTCTGTTTTTTGCCTCTCCGGTTCTCAATCTATTTCGCTTAGACACCATTAACTTTAAGGTTTACTTTGCTGGGCAGGTTTATCCTATGGATACGCAAAGCCTGATGTGGTTGCCTATTGTGTTTTATCTGGGTGTGGCCGTGATTGGTGTGGTGTCATTTATCTGGGGGCGTTTGTTCTGTGGTTGGGTGTGCCCGCACAACACCCTTACCGAGTGGACGCGGGCTTTCCGGGCTGTGTTTGGTCGTGATGCTTATCCTCGATGGATGCAGGCGCTGTTTAAAAAGGCGCCTGCTTTAAAGGTGATGTTTAACCTGTCCTCGTTGCCTTTGGCTGTTGTGATTACAGCGGTTTTGAGTGTTGTGTTATCGACCTATATTGTGCCTTTGGATTGGATTCTGGCGCAGTACGGAGGTTTTAAGCCGCATGTGGCTCTGGTGTTTGGCCATTTCCTGTTTGTGCTGATTGGGATGTTCTTATTGTATGCCGGTCATGACTTCTGTCGTAATGCCTGCCCCTACGGGATGGCACAATCCATGTCAGCGTATCAAGAGGGTCGGTGGCAACCAATGGAAATTGAATACGCACCCTTGGCCAGTATTGAAGACGATTGCAATACCTGCACCGGATGCCAAACCGCATGCCCTGTTGATTTGGACCCGCGCTACCCAGAAAACCTAAAAGTAGGCGAGTTTTTTGGGTGCTTTAACTGTGGTGAGTGCATTGATGCGTGTAAGCAAGTTCACGACTATCGAGAGATGCCGGGTTTACTGCGCTTTAAGAGCAGCGGTGAAAGCCTGAAAGAATTTAAAGAGAGCAAGCGAGACAAAGAAAAAACAGCGGGCTAGATATCGGTATTGTTTCTTATTTCCGGTATCGCATTTAGGCTATGTTTGCGCTACAGTTGCTTTAAGCAGTATTACAGATAGATTTAACGAGAGGATACATCACGATGTCTCAAACAGAAAATCAAGTGATTAAAGTTGCACACAGCCCTGATAGCGATGATGCGTTTATGTTTTACGCCTTGGCCAATGATTTGGTTGATACCGAAGGCTTAACCTTTAAGCACGAATTGACTGATATCGAGACCCTTAACCGTGAAGCCCTTAAGGGCACCTACGAGATGACCGCCATCTCCTACTTTGCTTACCCTCAGGTAATGGATAAATACGACATTCTGAGCGTGGGTAGTAGTATTGGTGATAAGTACGGTCCTGTTGTGATTTCCGCAACCCCAATGACCCGTGAAGACTTAAAAGGCAAAAAAGTGGCCGTTCCGGGTCATATGACCAGCGCCTATTGTTTTTCAAAGCTATGGTATCCAGAAATGGAAACCGTAGAAGTGCCATTTAACGAGATTATGGACCGTGTTAAAAGTGGTGAATTTGCTGCCGGTGTGATTATTCACGAAGGTCAGTTGTCTTACCGTGAAGAAGGCTTCCATCCGATTGTTGATTTAGGCGTGTGGTGGTTTGAAACCTGTAACTTGCCATTGCCTTTAGGTGGCAACGCCATCCGTAGCGATTTGGGCGAAGAGCTGACTCAGCGTATTGGCCGTGTGTTTAAACGCAGTGTGGAGTACAGCTTGGCGAATCGTGAAAAAGCATTGGATTACGCCATGCAGTTTGCCCGCGGCTTAGAACGCTCGCAAGCTGATACCTTTGTAGGTATGTACGTGAACGAGATGACACTCGATGCGAACATCGAAATCCGCAAAGCAGTTCGCTTGATGTTGAACATGGCGTACGGTGTTGGCTTACTTGAAGAAAAAGTAGACCCTGTGTTTACTGAAGTAAAAGAAGTGGCACACCAGTAATGCGTGTCGGTAACTCACTGAAGCCCCCTGTTTTTATGAGTACTAAAAATAAAGCAACAACAAACACACGCCCGATTGCTGTGGTTGAATACGGCTCGGCGTTGTATGATGCCGTTGTTCGGTTGCGTCAAGATGTATTGCGATCGCCCTTGGGTTTAACCTTTACGCGTGATGATTTAGCACGAGATAAAGACGGGATTATGTTTACCATGTTTGGCGATGAGAATCCTATTAATGCATTGGCATGCCTGCAACTGTTTGTGCCGACCTCTTCAAGTACATCACCCCCATCCATTAAAATTAGACAAATGGCCGTGGATCCAAATCAGCAAGGCCAAGGCTTAGGCCAGCGTATGATGTGGTTTGCCGAAACTTGGGCAACTCAAAATAATCACAACCGCATCACATTAAACGCCAGAGTTACAGCCATCCCTTTTTATGAAAAGCTGGGCTATACCGTTTCGAGCGATGAATTCACCGAGGTGGGTATCCCCCACGTGGTGATGGAAAAAAAGTTAGCTCAGCAGTAATACCTATTTAAGAATAAAAAGCCCAAGCAGGTGGGGAATCGGTATTTGTTGCTTGCGTGTTGGAGGTATCATTTTTATTACTGATGAGTAACAGCACTTGGCGCGCAATAGTCGCTTTACTGGTTTTACTCATGGCGATGGTCTGATAGCCTTCTTGCTGGGCTTCATCACGATGAAGAACTACCACTTCATTATCGGCGCTATCAAACCCGATATCGTTTCGACTAATATCATTGGCCACAATAGCCGTGAGGTTTTTTGCTTCTAGTTTTGCTTTGGCATTCTCAATCAAGTTTTCCGATTCAGCCGCAAAGCCAATCAGTTTTTGTGCGGTCAGTTGTTTATCTGTTTTGCGCTGACCCAACTCCGCTAAAATATCAGGGTTGCTGGTCAGTTCCAAAGACATTACAGCCTCCGAATTATTTTTATCGCGCTTGATTTTTTGCTCCTGCACGTCTTTGCACGCGTAATCAGAGACAGCCGCTGCCATCACAATCACATGTTGATCATCCGAGCGAGCCAGTACTTGATTTTGCATGGCTTCGGCGGATTCAACGCTCACGATCTTATAAGGCTTATGTCGTAGCATCGCTTTATCCACGGCGTTTGTGGCAATCAATGTCACATCGGCGCCCATTGCCCAAAGCTCATCAGCCATCGACACGCCCATCTTGCCGCTGCTTCGGTTGCTAATAAAGCGCACCGGATCAATGGCTTCTTGCGTACCACCGGCCGTAACCAGTGCCTTTTGATGCTTGTATAGGTTTTGATGTGGATGAAGGGCTTTATACAAGGCCATTAAAATGGTGTCTTGCTCGGCCAAATGGCCATCACCTGTTTCACCACAGGCCAGTAACCCACTGGTTGGCGTCACCACACTCACGTTTTCAAGTGATGTCAGTGTGTCTAAGTTCTTTTTAAACAGCGGGTGCTCCCACATACGCGTATTCATCGCTGGGGCAATCACAACCGGTTTGTCAGTGAAGGTCATAAAGGTGGTGCTGATGATGTCACCAGACAATCCTTGAGCCAGCTTACTCAGTGTGTTTTGTGTGGCGGGCATAATCACTAAGGCATCGGCTTCTTGTGCAATCTTAACGTGCATTGGGGTGCCGTCAGGGTTGGGTGAGATGTCGTCCATGGCTAGTTCATTGGTAATAACAGGCTCACGACTCAACGAATGGAAGGTCAGAGGTGATACAAACTCGGTGGCCGTATCCGTCATCATAACCATCACACGGCTTGCGCCTTGACGGTACAGCTCACGCACGAAGTCACAGGCTCTGTAAGCAGCGATGCTTCCGCAGATGCCAAGTGCGATTTTTTTACCTTCAAATTGCGAGGAGGAGGTACTCATAGAGCCTATTATGCCTTAAAAGAGGTGTTCATAAAAGAGAGGACGAGAAAAAGCTTTGCGTTTTAAAAACACGAAGCACCCCTGTTTTTTGGCCATTGTTTCTGATTCTGTCAATATCGCTCTGGGTTGCTTGGCTGTTTTTGTAGCTTCTAGGAAAACTAGGTCTCTGAAAAACCTTTCAACGACTATTTAGTGTTTATTTTACACTATTTGTAAATACATGTAACGAAATTACCTACTATTCTCGTAAAAGGGTTGCATGGAAATGTTGAAGCGATAATATACATACTATCTTCAGTTAGTAGCAATTGCGAAACCTGAGATGTATACCCCTTCGAATATTCATTACCCTATACTTTCCCCCTCACTCCCAACCTAAAAATTGGATCAGCCTCTCTCCTTTGGACAGAGGCTTTTTTTTGCGAGTTTTTCTGAAAATATTTTGACGTTTTAGTTTGCTCGTGGTGAGATCAAAGGATGACGATAAGCGCACAATCAATTGCTGATAAAGCAAAAACAATTCAAGCCGTTATGAATGAATGCGACCAACAAGTCACATTGGTTGCGGTTACCAAGTATGTGGATGCGGACGCGATTGCAATGGCTGTTGAAGCCGGTATTACTGATGTGGGTGAGAATAAACCTCACGATGCTTTAGCGAAAATGGAGATCTTACCCAAAGCGCTTTTGGATAAATTGACGTGGCATTTTATTGGGCACTTACAAACCAATAAGGTCAATAAGGTGGTGGGTAACTTTGCGTTGATTCATTCGGTGGACTCATTGCGTTTGGCTGAAAAAATTTCGCAACGTGCCATTGATTTGGAAATCAAGCAAGAGGTTTTACTTCAGGTTAATGTGGCCGAAGAAGAAGCGAAGCATGGTTTCTCTGTTGAAGAGGTTGAAAGTGTGTTTGAAAAGTTAGTGACATTAGAGGGGATTAATATCCTTGGTTTGATGACGATGGCTCCCTTTGTTGAGGAGGATCATGTGATTGATTCGACCTTTAAAAAATTATTTTTATTGCGAGAAAAGCTACAACGATCTAACGACGTGATCTTGCCGGAATTGTCGATGGGAATGAGCCAAGATTATGTCCACGCTTTGAAAAATGGTGCTACAATAGTTAGAGTAGGAAGTTATTTATTTTCCTGATTAAGAAAACAGAGTTGAAAAAAGTTCGAAATTTGTTTGAATAAAAAACTAAGAATAGCTCCAAATAAAACCTGATTAAGGATAGAGAAATAAGAGTATCAAGTTGTTTGAAATATTTTGCTGCCCGCAGAAATATTTGAGGCAATTTTGTGTGATCGGCAAGCAGGATGCGTCTGGAGGAGGCATCAAACATGGCC
>CAYGPY010000054.1:8566-12594 GCA_964351765.1 uncultured Vampirovibrionales bacterium | reverse complement strand
GTTATATGGGTGGCAACGGAAGCTTGATTATTTTTGTAAACGAAAAACACCGTTTTGCGCCACCTGAAGCCATTGCTGCGATTCTGGCTCACGAAGCCGTTCACAACGATGCGCATAATTCCATTCACGAAGAAGTGGCCGGTTGGAACCGTGAAGCAGCAACGTGGATTGCCTTTAAAAAGCATAACCCAGCTTTAGCCAACATCCCTGAAGGACAACACCCGTTGGTAGATCGCTTGAACACGCTTGAGGAAAAATACAACACAGGCACACTTAGCTCGTTTGTATCCAACTTAACAAGCTACCGCCAACTTCCAAAAAACTCACCGGGTTTCGGTCCTTTGGAAACGGCGCAGCAATAAAACCAAGAATAAAACACCAATCTTACAGTATGTTTTCACTTTGATGCTATTCCCCACTTTGGCCTACATCAAGTATGATACTAGTATCCCAATTCGCCTTGTGGTTATTATTTATTGACTAATATGAGCTAATACTATTCACGATGAATCGCCCACTCAACAACACAACACCCGATGCTAGCGATAACACTGCAGCGTCATCCGTGCCCTCCACAACCTCTGGACTTGGAAAAAAGCTCACGGTTGATGTGGTGCAATTTACGCAAGGTCAATATATTTTGCGTGAAGGCGATGATGGCGATACGGCCTATATTTTAGTGAGCGGTGAAGTAGAAGTGGTGAAGAGCAATCCACAAGGCAAATCCGTCGTGATTGCGGTTTTAGGCCCCAACGAAATTTTTGGTGAAATGTGCCTATTTGAAACAGAAAGCACTCGCTCGGCGAGTGTGCGCGTCATCTCAGATTACGCCGAGGTGATGGCCATTTCTAAACACAGCTTTAAACAGCAAGTTGAAGAACTTCCTGAAGGCATTAAGAACATTGTGCTGATTTTAATTGAGCGCTTGCGCAGAGCTGATTCACGCATTGTATTGCTCTGTTAATACGGCGTTTGACGCATTTTGATTATGAACAAACGTAACGGATTTTATCTGATTTTCGGGTATCACCCTTCACTATTTTGCTATTTTTGCCGATAGAACTTTAGAGCCTGACGCATGATTGATTGACACTCATTTTAAGGACAGGCTTATTAACAGCAGTAAAAACGAATAGACTCTACGTTGTGGATATAACACACGTTTTACCGTTTGATTGGATTTTTATTCGATGTAATTTCAAGATACATCGCTTATTTATGCTGCAAATAAACCATAGGAACATTGAGAACCATGGCGCAATTTATTAGTATTGACCGTACTCTAGAAGTCGTGTGCGACTTAAAAGGTGTTGATGATGATGTGGATACACGTATGGAGCACTATTGCGAGTGCATGAATCTGGTGTCGATCGCCATTGAACATGGGGCAACTGATACACAACTGATTGCGAGCCTACTTTATTCAGCCATTCACGATAAATGGAACGACATTACACGGGCTCAAATCAAAAAACAGTTTGGCAACAAAGTGCTTACCCATCTTGATGGCTGTTTCATTCAAAACGCAGCCTAGCCCCTTGTTTACAATAAAACTCGAATAGCACTTTTCTCATCGTGCGATAGGACAACTTTTAGGTATAATTTCTTTATTCCCGATGTTGTTCTCCAATAATGCTGAATAACATGATGTTTGCTATGAGGGCTTATTGATTGCTAGATCTGTTTAATCAGATGGTTGTGAGCGTGTTGCCACTTTTTCCTAAACCACTGGTGCGCATTTTTGCCAGTCGCTATGTGGCGGGTGAAACACAAGACGAGATGCTCGCGAGTGTTCAGAATTGCAATACGATTGATATGCACGCTACCGTAGATGTGTTGGGCGAGTTCATCACGGATCTATCTCAAGCACGTGACACTGCCCGTGAATACCACGAAATTATTTTAAAGCTCCGTAAGCACAACACAAAATCAGGTGTCTCGATTAAGCTAACCGCCTTAGGCTTATTATTAGATAAGCAAGAATGCTTGAACTTGATGATTGAATTGTGCGAGACCGCCAAGCTCAACGACATGTTTATCCGTATTGACATGGAAGACTCGGCCTGTACGGATGACACCATTGATATTTATTTAACGCTTCGTAAAACATATGCCAACGTGGGTATTGTGCTTCAAGCCTATCTGCACCGCACCTTGGATGACGTGAAGCGTATTACAGCAGCCGGGGCTGGTAACTTTCGGATTTGCAAAGGTATTTATATTGAGCCCAAAGCAATTGCCTACCAAAACGATACGGGTATTCACAAAAACTTTAAAGAGCTGATTACTTATCTGTTAGAAAATAAGATTTTTATAGGCATTGCCACCCACCATAAGGAACTGGTGAGTTACGCTTGGGATGAGATTGATCGTTTAAAATGTAGCCCTCAAGACTACGAATTTCAGATGCTGCTCGGCGTCGAAGCCGATCTTCGCGATGAAATCGTCCGCCGTGGCCATCGCATGCGGATTTATGTGCCGTATGGAAAAGACTGGTATGCCTATAGTATGCGCCGCTTCAAAGAGAATCCTCGCATCGTCTCGCACGTTATTAAAAACCTATTTACGCGTGGTCACTAAGCGAATGTTCACCGGCGCTCAAATGAGTTTATATCATTTATTTTTTAATAATCAGCGACTTCACACGCCCAAAGAAATATTGTGCTTCTTCCACTTTAAAGGCAAACGCAGTAATGACGTAGATAAACAACCCGCCCGTAATAGCGATCATCACGCGGGTTAGCTCTTGCCATTGTTCTGAAGGCAAGAATAAATCAGGCAGGAAGGTTAAATTCACGGCCATCAGGGCATTGGTTTCGAGTCGCATAATGGTGGCCATAATCAAGCCACACGTTGCCAATTTAAAGAAGGGTACCACCATACTTCGAAAGCCCAAGTCCTCAATATGGCGCTTACTCAGCATTCCTAAAAACACCATGTTAATTAACGTCACTACGGCTGTGGATAAGGTAATACCGGCGACACCATAATCATCCACCAGCATCCAATCAAACAACACCTTAAAGAAGATGGAAACCAGCCCCACCAACAGCGGTGTTTTTGTATCCTGAAACGCATAGAAAACACGGGTAATCGAATCACGGGCAAAGTACGGAATAATCTGAAAGGCTTGAAAGGATAAGGCATAACTCACCAGTTTTGTATCCGATGAAGTAAACGAACCGTGTTCAAACACCAAGCGCACAAAAGGTTCAATGAACATCAAAATAATAATTAAAATCGGCATACTAATAAACCATAGCGAGATGACGCCGAGCTTAAAGTAGCGCCGCAATTCATCCATGTTGCCTTCGGTCACGTAGCGGCTAAACCGAGGAAATATAGGCACCAACAATGCTGTTTGCAACACACCAATCGGAAACTGAATGAGTCGATTACTCATCGTTACGGCAGACCACCCCCCCTCAACCAAACGTGAGGTGAAAAACATATCCACATACACATTAAGCTGACCTGTTGTGGTACCGATGGTTGCCGGAAAAAGCATCTCGCCGATCTGTTTCATTTCGGGCATCTTGAAATTAAAATTAGGGGCAATCGAAAAGCGTCGTTTTAAATAATCTGGCAACTGCATCGCCACCTGAACAATCGCACCCCCCAAGGTTGCCCACGCTAACACCATCCCTGTACCATCGTTAGGAAAGATGAGCAAGGCGCCTAAAATCATCACGCTCATCGCCGTGGGTGATAATGAGGGCCAGAAAAAGCTGTGATAAATATTTAAGATGCCATAGAAAATACCGATGAGTCCGCCAAAAAAGATAATCGGACTCATAATTTTTAATTGCTTGGCTGAAGTGGTGATCAGCTCAGTGGAAGCATCAGGCAACAAAGTCGCCATAATGGGCTGAGAAAAGAAGAAGACGAGCGCTGATAAAGCAATAAACACCAAGCCCGTTAAGGTTAAAAAGCTGGAGGCCAATTGCTTGGCTCTTTCTGAGGGTTCGCCGTCGGTGTCTTTAATCAGTTTTGAAAAGATGGCCACTGTTGCTGTATTAAACGGACCA
>CAYGPY010000054.1:0-8556 GCA_964351765.1 uncultured Vampirovibrionales bacterium | reverse complement strand
TACAATGGCAAAGGCCGGTAACTGAAACGCCGCAAAATACGCATCGGTTGCCAGCGACGCACCATAGGTATAAAAGATAAACCAATCCCGTGCCAAGCCCAGCAGCTTACTGGCAATCGTCACCGCGGCAATCAGCCCCGCTGCCTTAAACAAGCTGGGTTGCTGCTTTGATGATGATGGTTTCACCGCGTTGGTGTCATCTGCATTTAATTGATAATCTTCTGAAGTCAAAAATTAAAAAACCTGTGTCAATATGGGTTTGCCAAGCATCTCTTGCCTGAAACATATACTATGCTAACAGCTCTGTGCAACTTAGACATTGGCAAAACTCAATGCTTGCTGAATCGGGAGCAAATCAATATTTTCTTCGACAAGTTGCACTAAGCCTGGTGCTAAGCCTTGAGTAAGTTGAATATGGGGTGAATGCGGCAATAGCCCTAAAAATGGCACTTGATACTCACGCGAAATAAACCGTTGATGCTCGTCCCACTCAGGGCAGGGTACGGGTTGGGTTTCAACGGCCACCCAGCCCAACACATCGCCACGACCTTCATAGGCATAGGTAAAGGCCGGTGCCACTTCTTCCATCACACGCGGATGCTTTCGGGTCACCACTAAAATAGGTAAATCCAACTCATAGGCCAAATCAAACGCATCTTGCATGCGGTGCTCTAGTTGTGCCTCATCACCCGTATCAAAGCGAAGCGGTGTGGCGACACTTCCTGGGGCTTCAATCAACATTGGGCACGCCATCGTTTTACAGTTTTCGATTAACTGCCCCCACAAATAGCGTGTCATATAAAAAGGCGATGGCACGCGAATCGGCGTGATTTTCTGATAGGCCGGCATCAAGTACTCAAACAGTTCCTGATCTTTATCTTCAAGCTCACCAGCGTACGGTTCAAAATTAATAGGTTTAATGGCTTGCGCATTTAATTGGTGAGATAAAAAAGCACCCGCAAGTCCTGCCGTAATCGCCGATTTACCACATTGCGCTCGTGAACCAACAATCATTAAGCCACTCGTAGACGACTTGCCATCAGCAGTACGAGAGGTTCCTTGTTTAGGGCTACCCACCGACGTATCCGAGTTATTCATCATCAGAGGCATCCCCCTGAATTTGGCTTTCTGTTGATACTTTCTCTAAGTTTAATTCCATCATCTGACGCTCAATAAACTGAATCTCGTCACCACGATCAATCACGTTACCGGTTAGCTTTGCTTTTAACAATGAATTTAACAACTCACCAATTTGCTTGCCTTCAGGCACGCCCATATCTTTTAGGTCGTTACCATCTAGTTCGGGTGAAATGGGTTCGAACTTGGTTTTAAATAATTTATACGACTGAAGAATCATCGCCACACGACGGTTTTCAGCCAGTGCTTCAATGGCTTCACCCTTGGTATCCATTTTGTTTAACAAAAATGCAGCCAATGCGGAGGCAGGCATCTTTTTAAAGCTCTCATAAATATCAATGGCCGAGGCAAATTCTTGAATACGATCCAAGCCATTTCCATTGCACAAGCGTTGAAAGACCTCAACAGAATGACGTTCTTTTTTTGTCAATCCCAACCGTTTTACGGTAGGTGACTGGCTTAAATCGACTTCGTCCTTAAACAAGAAACACAAGAACACTTTAAACGAGAAACCCACATCTTTGTAGTTAGACAAAACCGATTCTAGACTAGGTAAAGCTTGGGCCACGTGCACCATTGTCCTTGCTAAGGAATCCGCATCATCCAAGTTGAGTTCCATATCAATCAAGCGCATGGCTTGGTGGTGCACAAAGTATTCGAGCTGCCGCGCTTTGGCATCTTGGTTTTTCTCGGTTAAAAAGCCTTTTAATTCTTGCTTAATCCGATCGCCACCACCTTTATAGTAACCCTGAGCGTGTTGAAAAAACTGATTCATTAACACGCGGGTCTCTTCAGCAATCGTAAAATCAAAGCGTGTGGCAAACTTGAAGCAGCGCATAATACGACTCGGATCTTCAAAGAACGACACCGGATGCAGTACGCGTACCAATTCATTCTCTAAATCTTCAATGCCGTTGGTATAGTCATAAATCACACCAAGCTCGTTGATCGAAAATGCCAACGAGTTAATCGTAAAATCACGACGTAAAATATCATCCTGCATCGGCACGCCCCGTTTCACCACTTCAGGCAAGGCACCACAACTGGCATACACCTCACGACGGCTTGAAGCCATATCCATATTTAGGCCATCTTTATAGGTGAGTTTAACGGTACCAAATTCAGGGTACTCTTCAACTTTTTTAAAATTACGAGAATGCGTCGTTAAGTAATTGGCCAACTCAATCGCATTGCCCTCAACCGTGATATCCACATCCTGAATATCCAAGCGACGATCTTGAGAGAGCAGTAAATCACGGGTAATACCACCCACCACATAGGCCGACATCTCAGCACGGGCGACCAATGACTGAATTTCATACAAAGCCGCTACAAACGAGGTGGGGAAAAAGCGGCTTAACTTGCCACTAATATCGTGCGAACGAACGTGACCCGTTTTACATCCATCCAGTAGCGGTGATTTCTTTGGCACAGCAATGGCTTCAACCGGTAAGGCTCCAAGCCCCATGGCCACCATGCGCTCAACACTCAAGGCATTTACAACACGCTCTAAAGTCGAGCTACTTTCGGCGTCCGTATCAGCAGCATCCTTTGACGGTAATATGGTTTCCACATCAATCACATCACAATCGGAAAACAGCCCCAGTAATTGCTTAATGGGGGTATTCGCCGGAACGGGTGTTATTAAGGTTGGGGATGTTGATGCATTGGTCATAGAAACGTTAAATCTTGCCTAGTCAAATCAGTATAAATAAATTTAGTTTTCCCCCTTATTGTCACACATAACTAGCGCAACAAAAGCTTTACGAAGCATTTCTCATCATTTCAAAACAAAGCCGGTTTGTCTATATCCAACTTTAGTAAGGTATATTTGAGAATTCCAGAGTACAAACGCATTCTCTCTGATAGGATAGTAGAGATAACACGTTATAAAGGAGCTCTTTTACGATGATGCAGCCACCTATCGACCCCTCTAGCCACTCTAGTAATCAACAACCGCTTGGCCCCGTTCCCATTGACGATCCACTAGAAGCCTACCCTCGGATTACCTTGCATTGCAAATGCGGTAACGAATTTTGTGTGAACGTAATGCGCTTTAAAGACACCGAGCAAGTCAGTTGCCAAATTTGTGGTAACACCTTTCCTGAAGAGCTCGGCGTCCAATTCACCCAAGCGCTTGAAGGTTTATTTAAAGTGAAGCACAAGCTTGATATCAAAAGCCGAGGCTTTGATTTCTCCTTTCTGTATAAATCCACCTTCAAACAACCACCCGCACCGTATCCGTTTGAAGCCAGCGACTTTGAATAAAACCTACTCAAAAGTCGCTTGTTCGTAAATTTTTGCTACAGTTTCAAGCATTTCAGGCCTCACACATTTCACGTGTGGGGTCTTTATGTTTTCTTATGGGGGTGTAACACCAACCACACATTGTTGAGAGAGAGGAAATATCCGTGATGCCTTTAATCACAAACCAGCCCATTCAAACCCTTCAATCTTTACGTCCACCTCAAGCCCATGCTGCTATCCCTTCAGCTAACGCATTATCTCAAAAAGCATCACACAGCAGACTTAGTACCCTTAGCGATCTTGTTGCTTCAGATCGGTATCACTTTGGTGCGCAACTTGCTCAACTTAAAGCACCTTCTGCCATTACATTTGGAAACCGTCAAAGCATCGAAGCCTCGGTTCCTGTTATTGATTTGGCTGATTTAGCCAATGCAAAAACCGAAGAACAAAAGAACGCCTTTGCCAAGGAGTTTGGCACCAAGCTCCAAAAGTATGGCTTTATCGCGTTAAAAAACCACGGCGTTAAAAAAGAGCTCTTTAACGCGCACTACAAAGCCATTAACGATGTGCTTAATAACGATCGAGATTACCTCAAGCGCCATCAAATAGATGAAGTAGCTAAGCGTGTTGGGTACTACCCAACGGGTGAAATCAAGCCCGACGCCAATGGCGAGTACAAAGCACCCGATCCAAAACATATGTGGCACACGGGTAACAACCATAATGTGTACCCCACCACCAACCCTGAATTCCGTGAACTCAACTACCAAATTTTTCAAGAGATGAAAGGTGTTGGCGATCAGCTGGTTGATGTACTGGCTCGTTTCTTGGGTGATAAAACAGGTGTGCTCAGCGACTTTATCTACTCCGGCGAGTTCCCTAAGCAAGCCAGCATGATGCGCTCGATTCAATATCCTAAACTCAATGACGAAGAAAAAGCCAGCACACGCACGGTTCAACACGATGGCGAAACCAAATGGGTGCGTACCGGTGAACACCGTGATATCGGCTTATTCACCCTGCTGCCTGAAGCCACCGATTCTGGCTTACAACTGCTTCCTAATAAGGCGGGTAATGACACCAAAACTATTAAAGGCGTGCTGAAAGAAAGCAACGAATGGATGGATGTATTCAGCCAAGAAGGCTATCTCATCCTAAACACAGGCGATGCTTTAAGCTTGATGACGGAACAATTGACCGATGATGACGGCAACTCGCTCCACATTCCATCCACATGGCACCGTGTGGTGGGTAACGAGAACATCGTGACGCGCGATCGTTTTTCGGTTCCGTTTTTCTTTGACGGCAACTGGCTAAACAAAATGCCTGACTTTGCCACAGGCGAAGCGGTAACACGCGAAGAAGCCCCTTATGATGGCGTGCCCTTTGACCCTGCATTACGTATGTTGTGGTCTCGTTATGCCAAAGACGGCACAGCCAGCATTCCGTTTGAGGAGTATGCCGAGAACTACAAAAGAATGGGCGAAACCGTCAAACGTGTTCTAGCCGAACGCAACCTAGACGCCGCCTATCACGCCGGTATTTAGCATTACAAATCCGAACGATTAAATCCCACAAGCGTCTTTAATTTAAATTAGCTTGTGGTTTCAAGTTGCTTTCTTTGTTCGCCCCAACGTGTGTGCAAGTCATGAGTTAAGCCCAACTGATCCAAGACCTTACCCACAGTATAATTAATCTGACCATCGATGGAATTAAAATCAGGCAAGTAAAAGCTCAACATTGGTGGAATCATAGCCACGCCTAACTGAGACAGAGTCAACATATTTTTTAAATGAATGGCATTAAAGGGTGTTTCACGCGGAACTAAAATCAGTTTGCGTGATTCCTTTAGTGTGACATCCGCTGCACGACACACTAGATTATCACTGGTGCCATTGGCAATTTTAGCCAACGTGCCCATTGAACACGGCACCACAACCATCCCCTGAGTAAGGTGTGTGCCACTCGACGGTGAGGCCCCTAGGTTTTGGTTGTTCCAAATTTTAAGAAGTGGGGCTCTATCCAAGGGTAATTTTAAAAAGGAAACAATGGTCTCATTGACCTTGGTGTCACCCGTATTTAAAGACAAATTCATTTCTTCAAAAATAACAGGCAATGCCTTGTTTGAAAAAACCAATTCTACCGGCACGTGCAAACGCAACAATTCTTCCACCAAGCGAAAGCCAATAATACTTCCTGAAGCACCGGTTATCCCCACAACAACAGAACGATGCACAGGTGGTGTTTTTTCAGAAGATGCTGATTGAGCGGTATTTTTAGAGGTAGTCATACGGTGATAGTAGCAAGAAAATGATAAAAACTAAAGTTGCCTACCAAGCACCACAAATTAAGTCTCGTCCACATCCAACATCGAATTCACCACCGCACCCATTGCTTCTTTAATATGATCCAAACGCGATCGCACATCACGCGCAATAGGGCCTTCGGCTTTCAGGCTTAAATATTTAGTGAAGTCATTAATCGCCTGATCAAAACGACCTTCTTCTTGGGCCTTGGATCCACGATGGTAAAACAATTTACACGCCCGATTAACAGGGTTTTGAGCATCATCAATCCGCTCATAAAGTTTTTTCACATCGTCCTTAAAGCTAGGCAATGCAAAATCATAATTACTGAGCGTCAGCATTCGCATCGTACGTTGCATTGCATCTTGATACCGCTGATGTTTGGCCATACGTTCGGTATCTTCAAAATAACCCAGAAGCATCTTTCGTGATTTAACGACCTCAAACAGTTTTTGAAACCGTTCAATCACCTTTCGACGATCATTTGAAGGCAATGATTGTGCAATGGAATACGACCACATCGCATCCACATATTTTTGCTGTTTTTCATAAATCACGCCCAAATTAATAAGCGTGGAAGGATCTTTAGGCTCTTTTTCAAGGGCCTTTTCATAAAAGTCTTGGGCTTTTTCAACCTCATCATCCTGATACAACAAACTGGCATAGGCCTTATAAATTTTAAAGGTACCAGGATAAATCGTCAGCGATTTATCAAACACCTCTTTAGCTTGACGTCGTTGATTTTTAGCGAGGTATCGTTCAGCTTGCTTAATATTTTTTTCAAACCCAACTTTCCCTGTTTCAAATCGAACACGTAACCGAGCCGCTTCTACCGTGGCTGGTTTTAACCCTAAAAAGATATTGTAATTATCGAGCGCTCGTTCTGGATTCATCAATTTGTCGTAAGCAATGCCTAAATTTAAAAACACGGTGGCGTTATTTTTAACCAGCTTTTTGTAAGCTTCCCAATAATGAATGGCAAGCTTTATTTTTTCTTCTTTAAAATAAAGGTTACCCAAGTTTAAATACGCTGTTGCTTCTAACGGATCCAACTCGATAGCCTTTCGCCAATAAATGGCCGCATGATCCAAATTCTCAAGCTGAAAACAGCAGTTGCCCAAATGCAGTTTAAGTTCACTGGCATAGGGTGCAATTTGTTCAAGCCGTTGAAGGCTGGTTAGAGCCTCTTCATAGCGGCCTTCATCATACAAATCGAGACAGCCATCAAAGTCCGCTGATATTTCTTCGGTATCGGGTAAATCTTCAGGCATCAATAAAGAATCCTGCCCAGAAGCACCGACGGCGTCAGCGTCGTGATTAAATTCTTGAAATTCGGAAGTATCTGTCATCAAACTCAACCTGATTGTCTTTGTTGATTGTGATCAATCGCTCTATTTGAATCGTCGATCACCTCATCGTTGTGCTATTCTAATGTCGACACAAAACAAAGAAACAACTCTCATATACTTAATCATAGGGCTTTTTACTAAAAAAAGCATTAGCCTATTGATTGAGAGAGTCTCGTTATCAATTTAAACCAAGAATCAGGACGGATAGCCCATTGAGCACCTCAAAAACCAAAAAGAAACCTAAAAAACGCCTAACAGCTAAAGACAAAGAGAAAAAGCGCCGTAATGAGGACATCAGTACCATTGCCATTGAAAAAATTCTGGACGTACTTTGCAATACCTACCCCGTTCACCCAATGGACGAACTGACCAAGCAGAACCCCTATAAAGTCTTAATGGCATGTATTTTAAGCCTGAGAACCAAGGACGAAGTAACCTTACCTGCTAGTGAGCGTCTGTTTAAAAAGGCAAATACGCCCGAAAAAATGGTGACGCTATCAAAGTCTGAGATTGAAAAACTAATTTATCCTGTTGGGTTTTATAAAACCAAGGCCCAGACCTTACTCGACATTTCTGAGCGACTGATCGACGAGTTTGACGCCGTAGTACCCGACACCATCGACGGGCTACTTACCTTTAAGGGCGTGGGCCGTAAAACAGCCAATCTGGTCGTGGCACTTGGCTATCAGAAGCCCGCTATATGCGTGGACACCCACGTACACCGCATTAATAATCGCTTTGGCTACATCGAAACCAGTAATCCTGATGAAACCGAAGACGTGTTACGCGAGAAGCTACCTCTGCCGTATTGGTTTACCGTCAATCAGGTATTGGTGCTCCATGGTCAACAGATTTGTAAACCCATTGGTGCCCGTTGTGATGTGTGCCCTGTAGAGAGTATGTGCGAAAAGATTGATGTGAAGGCACGCAAGGTTACCAGCTAAAGAGGGACACGGCATATCGCTTTGAATTGTACCGTAAGTTGTTTATATAGTTTTTAATTATCTGAAATACTGCTATGATAACGTTTATTCTTGTTTATTGAACCAAACATCGTTTGAGTGGGACCGCGTTTAATAAACTAAGACGACAAAAACCGTGATATTCGACTTTCACCAGAAACACTTGTTTTAAACACGTCATAATATAAAAAACCATTAGGGGGATAACTTATGGTCACCTTTTCAGGGCCTGTATTATTTTCAGCTTCAGCACTAAAAAAGCAAGCTCAACCAGCGCGCGATTTAGGCAATAACGTTCGCCATGTTAAATTTGGCGAAGGCAACGACGCTGAAAAACCAGCCGAAGACGCTGCTAAACTAGCGCCAAAACACCCCCTTACAGAAGTGCCCAAAGCGGCAGCTCCTACTCAACCAGAGCAACGCCAAGGCTTTCCTTTAAAAATTCAATTGCCCGACGGCAACACCGCCGTCATTGGTATCCCCTTAGATATTACCGATGAAGAAATAGCAAAACTTGAAACCCAGCTTAAGGCTCAGGGTCTCACGGATGATCAA
>CAYGPY010000053.1:6898-12611 GCA_964351765.1 uncultured Vampirovibrionales bacterium | reverse complement strand
CATTAATGTTGGCTGAAATACCAGAACGAAGTTTGATTGGGTCTTGGCCTGTGAAATTTTCGGTCTTCGCTGTTTTTTCAACGGTGTACATAGTGGTTTCAGCTGGGCTGGTTGGCTCAGCTAAGTCTAGGGCACCGGTTGCTTGCATTGCAAGTGCTTCCTCAATCGAAGGTGTAGCAGCAGCAATAGGCTCTGGTGTTGAATCATAAGCAGGCTTTTTAAACACCACAGAATCAGGACTGATGTTGAGTACATCAGCCATAATCGATTGTTGTTTTTCGGATAAGCCAGACATAATATTGCTAGGTTGAATCATCTTGCTTGTGAAGTTGGATTCAATAGTTTTTGGTTGAACAGGTTGTTCATTGTTGGACTGAACGGCTTCTTCAGGCGCTGATGTTGTTTCGGTAATCAACTCAGAAGGTGTTGTTATATTTTCTTCAACCGTTGCTTTTGTTGCGGCAACCGGTTCGGGTGCAACAGGCTGAATGGTTGGTTCAACCGTTTTAGTTGAAGGTATGACAGGTGTGTCTGTTTTTGATGTTTCAACAACAGGTGCTGCTTTTGAGTGACCAGCATGACCTTTGATATCAGACTCAAGTCGACCAATTAGATTTTTCAATTCATTCAATGCTGATGTTGCGTTGGATGTTTTTGTTTTAAATGGTGATGGTGTTAGTGCTTTTTCGATTGCTTTTTCAGTACGTGGCTCAGGTGTAACGTCTGATGTGGTGGCATTAGTAGAAGTATCAGCTACTTCTTTTTGTGTTGCTTTAACCGTCTTTGTTTCTGTGGAATCATTCGTCTCAACAGATTTTTCATCTGATGTCTTCGTTGCTTTAGCATCGGTTTTTGAGGTTGGTTTTGTTAGGGCTTCGTGAGTTTCCTCGGCCACGGTAGGCATTAAAACAATTTCATCGTTGATAAAATTGCCGTAAGAGATTGGTGTCATTTCTGCGTTTTCTTTTTTGTTATCTGAGGCAGGATGACGTTTAAATGCGGAGAAGAAATTCGAAAGAAAGCTTTGTTTTTTAACTGCTTTTTTAGCAACGTTTTTCTTTACTGTTTTTGGTGATGACTTAGCCATCGTCATTGCAATCGATTGACGTGTATCGTTTAATGTGTTTTTAATCTGCTCTGGGATCACAGCAATCGGAATCGCAGGGCTGAACGAAGGCAATAAATCATTGTCTTCAAGTGCTTCGCTCAGAGGAATATTACCTGACATCACATCAAGAACCATCATTTTGAGTCCGTTGTGATTGTCGTGTTGGTATAGTGGGCTTGCCATTGCTATATCAACAGGAACAACCAAGCTGGTGCTGCTGATGAATCCACATAATGATAACGCCACTAACTTCTTGTAATTCATGATTGAAGATACTCCTACTCTCTGTCTTCCCAAGAAAAATAAATCTTATAAATTGGTTAGCACTAAATACATTGCTTTCAAGCGCTTGCTATCCGTTGGCATACGCTTAATGTATGTCTCTACTCTTAACTATGCTCTATCCGTTTGAACCTAATGTTCGTCGTGATTCTATTGTGATGGAATGAGGATGTATTGAGCTCCCTCAGATGAGGGAGCTAGGTGAAAAATAAGCCGAATTAACGAGATTGCATTAATTGGCTTGACATTAAAATGATTGTTCTGACTTGGCGGTGCCTTGAATAATTTCTACCGTATTACTTGGGGGCATCACATCAATTACCGGTGGTGCATCATTGGTTAGCATCAATGGTGGTGCATTCAAGTCTGCTTGGAGTGCTTGCTCCATCAGTTCGGCCATCACATTGAGTTCAGGTTCAATGCGGCCAATGGTCGGTAGATTGTCATCAATGATTTCAGGCAAAATTACTTTGGCATGATCGGCACCCGAGCGAAGGGCCAAACGTAAGTCAGCTGCATCATCGGTAGCTGCTAAAATTTGGGACTGCTCAGGGGTAAGGGCAACAGTAACGGTTTTAGCAAGTTTAGCTTTTTTAGCCTTCTTTGCTTTATCTGTTTTCTTTTTACTGTCTTCCTTTTTTTCTTTCTTCGCTTTTTTCTTCTTTTTACTATCCGTATCATCGTCGTCATCCGACTCTAGCTTAGCTTCGCCATCAAGCACACCATCAGGGGTATCCATAGTATAGCGATCTTCATCAACCATGGTTTGTGATGAAGCTAGAATTAAAACATCCTGTAGAACGGTATAGGTAACGCGTTTGGTTTTATCTTTTTTATCGTCAACTTTCATGCTCTGTGTTGCCATTACATCAACGTGGTCACCGGGTTTAATAAAACCGGCAACACCAATCACTTCACTAATGCTAATGGTTACAGCACGGTAGCCTTCAGGAATAATGGCGGGTAATCCAGTGGCACCATCAGCAGCCAGTTTTTTGTTGTAGATAGGCTCACCGGTAAACATGTCTTGCAGTGCAACACGACCAACAAGTGATTCTTTATCGTAGATAACTTCGCCTTGAGGTAAGAAATCTTTAGGCCACTTTACGGTGGTCACATCATCAAAACCTAATACTTGGCCTTTATAAATAGGCTTAAGAGGTACCACAATTTCTTGTGTGGCTATCTCGTCTTTGGTGCCAGCACTTTTACCGGCCTTGCTGTCGCCTTTGTCCATTGTGCTGCTAAAAATGCCAACAGTAACAAGTCCCATAATGATGGCGCCACCAATAAATAGGTGACCAGTTTTAATAGGTAATCGAGCCATGATCTCGGTGTCCTCTTTTCAATTAATAAGGTTAAATAACTAGGTTTGATACAAACCCAATATTACTTTTCGTGTAAGTAAATGGTTTGTTTTTAAATCTTTATTTCAAACGTGTGATGTCAAAATAATGACGGGGATACTCTACGGGGGGAACTAGGTAAATGAACTAAATATATAAATCAATGAAATCTAAAGTGAGGGTATGGTGTTATTCCTCATACCTCATGGTGGCCGTTGCCACAACAGGAAAGGTATCAAATACGGAGCCATCGGCACCGAGGGCTGTTAAAAAGCCACCGATGTTAACGGGGTTTTCCATATCATAGTTAATGGTTACTGTTACGGTTCGCTCACCTGTTGTACCATCGGGATCGGGAGCGGTTACGGTAATATCATCAGCGGTTAGGGTTTGTCCGGATAAGGAGCTAGCCGAGTTAATGACGTAGTTTTGAACGGTTGTTGTTCCTGCATCTTGAGAATCAGCGTCACCCAGATCGCCATTCAATGCGGCAATACGAGTACCTTCACGGGCTGCTGTAATCATGGCGTGCTGAAGGTATAAAAAGGCACTAAAACTCATGACGATAGAAATAAGAATCGTAAATACAATCAGCATCGCCGTGATTTCGATCACGCCTTGGCCAGAATATTTGTGATGTTTTGGTAAGCCGAGTGACTGGCCATCAAGCTTTTTGCTTAATGAGCGACGACACGTCTTCACAATATTGTTAATGCGCTTTAGCAACAGTGCTTGCCTCTAAACTAATGCATACAGATCATGGGTCATTGGAAGTTCATAATGACGTCAATAATCATGTCAACAGTTTTACTCACGTTATAATTTACGCTTTTGATGGTTAGCGACCATCATGCCCCTGATGGGGTTGGGTATAATAAGTTCTAAATAATTAATAAAAAGGGGAAAACCGGGAGACTAGCCTAAGCCAGACTCCCGGTAAAAGTTGATTTATTCTAAACCAATCCAGCGTCAAGTGAATCGGAGAAGTAAGTCTGTACTGACGACATAATGTCGTTGAACAGGGTGGTAATACCATCTGGGCCTACAGCCAATACGGTAGCAACCAATACAGCAGCGATAACTAAAGCACCAGCGTACTCAATTACACCCTGACCTTTTTTCTTCTTAGCTAGAAATTTTTGCATAGTGAATGTCTCCTAATTTTGCCAAACTCTCAAATAGTTCTTCTTATACGTTTATCAATCAATCAGACAGAGGTCACTTGACCCTTGCTAATTCTTTTATGCCAACCTGTGGCTTAATCTAAACCTCGGCATTTATTATTCTTAATATAAGCGTTACGCTATAGTCCCCATATCCTCTACATAGTGGGGTTTTAAGAAGATTAGAATGGGTTACGAATGTCGTAATATACCTTCATATTGCGTTGATACTCAGACCCAAAAGGCAATTGCGCCATAATAGCAAGTTAAAATAAAGTCATCAGGGCCTATAAATACAGTAAATGAACGAGAGAAAAGGGCTTAAGGCTCAAAATATAATCGAAAAGACCGTTATTTAATTCAAATGAACTGGAATTATTAGCCAAAAATCTTCCGATTCTTTTAAGATTAGGCCACTTAAAATGGCTTTAAGCCTTTGGGTGAATGTGATACGATGCAAAATAAGATTTAATCACACAAAGTTTAGAAGCATTACCTTATATAAGGTAATCGAGAAGAAAGAGAATTATTATGTCTAACCACCACAAAGTACTTATTATTGGTTCAGGTCCAGCGGGCTACACGGCAGCCGTGTATGCTGCACGAGCCAATTTAGAACCAACCATCTTGCAAGGTCTGCAACCCGGTGGCCAACTTACCATCACAACCGATGTGGAAAATTTTCCAGGGTTTCCTGATGGGATTATGGGACCTGAGTTGATGGAACATATGCAAAAGCAAGCCGAGCGTTTTGGCACCAAGGTGATCAATGATACGGCTGAAGAAGTGGATTTTTCAAAGCGTCCTTACACCATTAAAGGTGATGTGGATACTTATACGGCCGATACGATTATTATCTCTACGGGTGCCACGGCTAAATTGCTTGGTATTGAGTCTGAAACCCGATTAATGGGGCATGGTGTGTCTGCCTGTGCCACGTGTGATGGCTTCTTCTTCCGTGATAAGGAAGTGGTGATTATTGGTGGTGGCGATACGGCGATGGAAGAAGCAAACTTCTTAACACGCTTTGCAACCAAGGTAACCGTTGTTCACCGTCGTGAAGAACTACGCGCTAGTAAAATCATGCAAGAACGGGCACTGAATCACCCTAAAATCGAATTCATCTGGAACTCGGAAGTGGTTGAGATTCATGGTGATAAAGATTCTGGCGTGACAGGTGTGACGTTAAACGATACGCAAACCGGTGAAAAATCTGAGTTTAAAACCCAGGGCGTGTTTGTTGCTATTGGTCACAAACCTAATACCGACATCTTTAAAGGCAAGCTTAAGCTCGACGAAACCGGCTACATTGTTGTACCAGCTGGCAGTGTTTCCACCGACATCGAAGGTGTGTATGCGTGTGGTGACGTGATTGATCACCGTTACCGTCAGGCTATTACAGCAGCCGGTATGGGTTGCATGGCAGCCATGGATGCTGAGAAGTATCTTGAAGCCAACGAAGCCCAACTCGCTTCGGTATAACCCGATGACAACGATTGTTTCTGATATGACGAATTCTGAAAATAAAACCCTCACCCTTGCCGGCTATCCGTATCCTGTTGAAACAGGTATTGATGAGACGTTAACGCGTCAAATTATGGATCATGTGATGGGTATTCCGGTTGTAAAAGGTATGGGGATTCGTTTTGAGGCTTTTGGTGATGGGATGTGCCGGATGGTGATGCCACACAGGCCCGAGTATAATGGCAGCTTTGATTCGTTCCACGGTGGGTTTATGGCAGTGGCTGCTGATACGGTAGCATGTTTTGCCATTATGACTAAAATTGGTATGGATGAAGTGCTAACAACCACCG